>DAIOGR010000216.1:0-4423 GCA_036745155.1 Gaiella sp. | reverse complement strand
CCGAGCAGGGCCGACACCTCGGAGCCCGCCTGCACGAAGCGGAAGATGTTGTCGATGAAGAGCAGCACGTCCTGGCCCTCGTCGCGGAAGTACTCGGCCATCGTGAGGCCGGAGAGAGCAACGCGCAGGCGGGCGCCGGGCGGCTCGTTCATCTGGCCGTACACGAGCGCCGTCTTGTCGATCACCTCGGACTCGGTCATCTCGATGAAGAGGTCGTTGCCCTCGCGCGTGCGCTCGCCCACCCCGGCGAAGACGGAGCGGCCTCCGTGCTGCTTGGCGAGGTTGTGGATCAGCTCCTGGATCATCACCGTCTTGCCGACGCCGGCGCCGCCGAAGAGCCCGACCTTGCCGCCCTTGATGTACGGGGCGATCAGGTCGATCACCTTGATGCCCGTCTCGAAGATCTCGATCGTCGGTGACAGGTCGCGGAAGGCGGGCGGCTCGCGGTGGATCGGCCAGCGCTCCATGTTCTCCGGCTCCGGTTTCTCGTCGACGGCCTGGCCGATCACGTTCCAGATCCGGCCGAGCGTCGCCTCGCCGACCGGAACCGAGATCGGCCCGCCCGTGTCGACGACGTCGGCGCCGCGCGCAAGCCCGTCCGTGGAGTCCATCGCGACGGCGCGCACGCGGTCGTCGCCCAGGTGCTGCTGCACCTCCGCGACGAGCGTGAAGCTCGAGCCGTCGGGGCGGGGGATCTGGATCTCGAGGGCGGTGAGAATCTCGGGCAGGGTGTCCGGGAACACCGCGTCGATCACGACGCCCTTGATCTCGATGATCTGGCCGGTGTTGGCACCGTTCTCGCTGGGCATGAGGCTCCTGGTGGGGCGTGTTTGCGTGGCGTGAGAGCGGCGAGCAGTCGCCGCGCGAGCGACGTCATCCTACCGGAGCGGGCCGGCAGAGGACCTGCAGCAACCGCCCGCCGGTGGCGCTCCAGCGCCGACGCCACCCGGGCGTCGTGGTCGAGGCGTCAGCAGCGTGCGGTGACCTGGTTTGCCAGCACAGATCTACGGTAGCGCGAGGGGCGTGCCCGTTACAGCGGCTGCGGGCCCGGGCGCTTGCCCACCCGGGGGGCAGCCGGCGTGTCGTTCAGGAGCGCCGCGCGGCGAAACACGCGCAGCTCCGTCGGTTCCTTGTCGGCTGCAGCCATGCCCGCCTCGTCGATCACGAGCGGACGCACGGGAACGGAGCCGACGATCTCGTTCGACGACCACGAGCCGATCGTGAACGCGAGCAGGCCGACAGCGGCGAAGGCGGCGAGCCGCCCAGCCGCGCGGGCTGGTGGGACGCGGCGGACCATCGTGCGGCGAAGCATGGTGCGGCGGCGCAACGCCGGGAGCGCGATCTGCCTGGGGGGCGGCTCGAGCGGGGTCGAGCGGATCGTGTCGCTGATCGCCTCGATGTCGGCAGCGATCCGTGCGCAGGCACCGCAGCGTTCGACGTGCGCCTGCAGCAGGCGCAACTCGAGCATCGACAGCTCGCCGTCGGGTGCGAGCGCCGCCCAGGCGCGGGCGCGCTCACAGGCGGATGAGGGTGCAGCGAAGGTCACGTAGGTTGAGACGCCGTCTTCGTCCGGTGGTTAGTGATCAGACCAACTCGAATCGACTATCGATTATCACACCGAGCGCCAGCAGGAGGAAGCCGAGCACGCTGAGCAGGACGGCCATGTTGACGGTCTCGCGCACGTCGTCGGGCGTCGCACGCCGAAGGCTCCGGCCGAAGCGCTCACTGGCGGCGCTGTCGGCACGGTAGGGCCCCCGGTTGCCGAAGAGGAAGCCGCCGAGCAGGAGAAACGCTCCCACACCGTAGAACCCCAGCGAGATGGCCCGGTTCGGCGAGGTAGCCCCCAGCGCCGCCAGCACCAGCCCGACGACGACGACGACCGCGCTGATCCCGCCGAGCAGGACGAGGAAGCGGCGCGCCGCCGCGACGAGAAGGTCAGGGCGCAATGACGGCGTCGGCCGGGCGGCGGATCTCCTCCACCGTCATCGGCCACCGCTCCAGCGGGAAGTGGCAGGCAGCCTCGTGGCCGTCGCCGAAGCCGCGCAGCGCCGGCTCGTCCACGTCGCACGTCCCTTCGACGTAGCGGGGGCAGCGTGGGTGGAAGCGGCAGCCGGACGGAGGGTTGATCGGGTTCGGCACGTCGCCCTCGAGCATGATCGCCTTGCGGCGGCGCCCGAGCTCCGGGTTGGGAATCGGCACCGCCGACAGCAGCGCCCCTGTGTACGGGTGCTTCGGCTCGTCGTACAGCGCCCTGCCCTTCCCGACCTCCGCCACCTTGCCGAGGTACATGACGAGCACGCGGTCGGAGATGTGCCGCACGACGTTGAGATCGTGGGCGATGAAGAGGTACGTGAGCCCGAACTCCCGCTGCAGGTCCTTGAGCAGGTTCAGGATCTGCGCCTGCACGGAGACGTCGAGCGCCGACACGGGCTCGTCGCAGATGATCAGCTTCGGGTTCGCAGCGAGCGCCCGGGCGACGCCGATACGCTGACGCTGTCCGCCCGAGAACTCGTGCGGGAAACGGTTGTAGTGCTCGGGGTTGAGGCCCACGATCTCGAGCAGCTCCTGTACGCGGCGCTTGCGCTCGGCGTCCGTGCCGATGCCGTGCACTTCGAGCGGCTCCCCCACGATGAAGCCGACGCGCTTGCGGCCGTTCAGCGACGCGTAGGGATCCTGGAAGACCATCATCATCTCGCGGCGCACCGGCCGCATCTCGGTGCGCGACAGCTTCGTGATGTCCAGCCCGTCGAACATGATCTTGCCGCCGGTCGGGTCGAGCAGGCGTGCGATGCAGCGCGCCATCGTCGACTTGCCGCACCCCGACTCGCCGACCACGCCGAGGGTCTCGCCGCGGCGAATGGTGAAGCTGACGTCGTCGACCGCCTGCACGGCTGCGACCTGCTTCTGGAAGAGGATCCCCTGGGTGATGGGGAAGTACTTCTGCAGGTGCTCGACGACGAGCAGATCGTCGCTCATGCCGGCGCCGTCCCCGTGCCTGCGAGGAGGCGCTCCGACTCGCGCGTCTTGGTCGCCTCGTCGAGGAAGCAGGCGTCCTCGTGCCCGGGGGACTGCGGCGACGGCCGGAGCTCCGGCATCTCGACGCGGCAGCGGTTCATCGTGTAGGAGCAGCGCGGGTTGAAGCGGCAGCCCGCCGGTGGGTTGAGCAGTGACGGCGGCTGCCCCGGCACCTGCACGAGCCGGTCGGTCTCGAGATCCATGCGCGGCAGCGAGCCCAGCAGCCCCCAGGTGTACGGGTGGCGAGGGGCCGCATAGATCTGGTCGACGGGCGCCTCCTCGATCACGCGGCCCGCGTACATCACCACCACGTCGTCGGCGATCTCGGCGACGACGCCGAGGTCGTGGGTGATCATGATGATCGCGGTGCCGTGCTCCTGCTGCAGATCGCGCATCAGCTCGAGGATCTGCGCCTGGGTCGTCACGTCGAGCGCCGTCGTCGGCTCGTCTGCGATCAGCAGGTCCGGCTCGTTGATCAGGGCCATCGCGATCATCACGCGCTGCCGCATGCCGCCGGAGAACTGGTGCGGATAGTCGTCGATCCTCTTCGCCGCCCGCGGAATGCCGACCTCCGCGAGCGCGACGAGGGCGCGCTCGCGCGCCTCCTTCTTGGAGATGTCGTTGTGGAGCAAAACCGCCTCCACGAGCTGCCAGCCGATCGACTTGACCGGGTTCAACGACGTCATCGGATCCTGAAAGATCATCGCGATCTTCTCCCCGCGCAGCTCACGCAGGCGCGCCGGGGTGGCGGCGAGCAGATTCTCGCCGTCGAACACGGCCTCTCCGCTGGAGGTGGCGTTGCGCGGGTTGTTGAGGCCCATGATGGTCAGCGAGGTGACACTCTTGCCGCAGCCGGACTCGCCCACGATCCCGAGCGTCTGGTTGCGGTCGACCGTGAAGGAGACGCCGTCGACCGCACGGACGATTCCGTCGTCCGTCTTGAAGCTGGTGCGAAGATCCCGAACCTCGAGGAGCGCCATCAGTTGAGGCGGATCCTCGGGTCGAACCACGCGTACACGACGTCCACGATCAGGTTGAAGATGATGATGCAGATCGTGGCGAACACGGTGATGCCGAGAATGACCGGCAGGTCGAAGTTCTCGTAGCTGATGAGGATCTGCCGGCCGAGGCCGGGCAGGCTGTAGATCGACTCGGTGAAGATGGCGCCGCCGAGGGCGAGCCCGATGTCCATGCCGAGGATCGTGACCACGGGCAGCAGGCTGTTCCGGAGGATGTGGGAGCGCATCACCTGCCCCTCCGGAGCGCCCTTCGCGCGCGCCGTGCGCACGTAGTCCTCGTTCATCGTCTCCATCACGTTCGCGCGGATCAGGCGCACATACAGGGCGGCGAAGAGGATCATGAAGGTCAGCCACGGGAGGATCAGGTGGTAGGCCCATTGCACCGGCCC
>DAIOGR010000215.1:0-4438 GCA_036745155.1 Gaiella sp. | reverse complement strand
CGAGAGCTTCCGACAGCGCGGTCACTCGCCGAGGAGCGTGCGAAGCGCCGCCTCGTCGAGGATCGGCACGCCCAGCTGCTGAGCTTTCGCCGCTTTCGACCCGGGGCTCTCCCCCACGATCACCGCGGTCGTCTTCTTCGAGACGGAGTCCCCGACCTTGGCGCCGAGCGCCTCGAGAGCTGCCTTGGCCCGTTCGCGGGTGAAGCCGGCGAGTGTGCCGGTGAGCACGTACTGGTGGCCGCTGAGCCGGCCCTCGACGGGCCGGTCGGCCTCGCCGGCCTCCAGTCTCAGACCGAGCGAGCGAAGATCCTCGACGAGCGCCTTGTTCTCCTCGTCGGCGAACCACTCCGCGATCAGCTCGGCGCGGTCGGGCCCGATGCCCTCGGCCTGCTCCAGGTTCTCCTGGCCGGCGGCCATGAGCGCGTCGATGGTGCCGAAGTGGCGTGCGAGGTTCCGGGCCAGCACCCACCCGACCTTCGGCAGGTTGAGCCCGAAGAGGACGCGTGAGAAGGGCTGCTGCCGGGAGCGGTCGATTGCTTCGAGCGCACGGGCAGCGGAGATCTCACCGTAGCCCTCGATCTCGAGCAGCTGCGCGGGTGTGAGCCGGTAGAGGTCGGGCATGGAGCGCAACAGCCCCTCGTCCCAGAGCTTCCGCACGAACTGCTCGCCGACCCCTTCGATGTCCATGGCGGCACTGACCCAGTGGATCAGCGTCTCCAGGCCGCGGGACGGGCAGGCGCGGTTGGGGCAGCGGTGCTTGACCTCGCCCTCGGGTTGGACGACCGCGGCGCCGCAGAGCGGGCAGTGGGCGGGCATCTTCCAGTCGACGGTGCCGGGCGCGTGCTCACCCGCCGGGCCGACGACCTGTGGGATCACGTCTCCGGCGCGCTGGACGACCACGAGGTCGCCCTCGCGGATGCCCTTGCGGTTGATGTCCTCTTCGTTGTGGAGCGTGGCGGTGGAAACGGTGACGCCGCCCACCTGAACGGGCTCGAGCTCGGCCCACGGGTTGAGCGCGCCTGTGCGTCCGACACGGATGTGGATCTGGCGCAACGTCGTTACCGCGGTGGAGGGAGCCCACTTGTACGCGCGTGCCCAGCGTGGCCGCTCGTGCAGTGAGCCGAGCCGCTCCTGCTGGTCGAAGGAGTCGACCTTGATCACGATCCCGTCGATCTCGTAGTCGAGCTCGTGCCGCCGGCTCTCCCACGCCTCGCAGGCGGCGGCCACGTCGGCGATGGTCTCAAGCCGCTCCGCGTGCGGGCTGGTGCGGAAGCCGTGCTCCCGCAGCCAGCCGAGCATCTCGAAGTGCGTGTCGGGGCCGGCGCCGTCCCGCACTCCCGCGCCGTAGGCCCAGAGCGAGAGCGGTCGCTCGGCGGTAACGGCCGGGTTGAGCTGGCGCAGGGACCCGGCGGCGGCGTTCCGCGGGTTCGGGGCCGGTTTCTTGCCGGCGGCCACCTGCGCCTCGGTGAAGCGGCCGAAGCCGCTGAGCGGGAAGTACACCTCGCCGCGCACCTCGAACAGCGGCGGCGGCGCCTCGCCGGCCGGGGTTCGCATCCGCAGCGGCACGGCCTCGATCGTGCGGAGGTTGGCGGTGACGTCCTCGCCGCGGAAGCCGTCACCGCGCGTGGCGCCGCGGACGAGGAGGCCGTGCTCGTAGACGAGCGAGATCGCGGAGCCGTCGACTTTCGGCTCGATCACGTAGGCGACCGCCTCGTCGGTGCCGAGGCGCTTGCGCACGTCGTCGGCCCACTTCCCGAGCGCGTCCGGCGTCGTGACCTTCTCGAGCGAGCCCATGGGCGCCAGGTGCTCGACCTTGCGGAACCCTTCGGCCGGAGCGGCGCCGACCCGCTGGGTGGGAGACTCCGGGGCGATGAGCTCGGGATGGGCCGCTTCGAGCCCCTGCAGCTCATCGTAGAGCGCGTCGTAGGCCGCGTCGGGGATCTCGGGATCGTCGAGGACGTGGTAGCGGTAGGAGTGGTGCTCGAGGAGACGTCGCAGCTCTGCCGCCCGCTCTGCCGGGTCAGAGGAGTGCAACGAGCTCCTCGGGCGTGTGCACGAGCGCGTCCGGCTGCTCGTGCAGAAGCCGCTCGTCCGGGTGGATGCCGCCCCAGCCGACAGCGACGGCAAGCGTGCCGGCGGCCTTGCCGGCCCGGATGTCGAAGGGCGAGTCGCCCACGTACGCGGCGTCCTCGGGTCGCGCGCCCATGCGGGCGAGAGCCTCGAGCAGCGGGTCGGGATCGGGCTTGTGGCGCTCCGTGTCCTCGGCGCCGACGAGCACCTCGGTCATCTCGCGCAGGATCGGGAAGCGATCGAACGCGAGCTCGACCGTGCGCACGCGCTTGGCCGTGACGATGCCGAGCCGGTGCCCGCGCTCGCGCAAGCGGGGCAGCAGCTCGAGCACCCCGTCGAACGCCTCGAGTGTCGCGTGCAGCGGCTCGTTGTGAGCGCGGTAGCTCTCCACGAGCTCGTCGACGCGGTCGGGATCGAGCTCGCGCATCTGCGCGATCAGCCCAGGCCCGCCGATGGCAGCGCGCACCCGCTCTTCGTCCGGCTCGCGGCCGAGCACGGTGACCGAGGCGTGCCGCATGGACGCCATGATGATCGGCCCCGAGTCGATCAGGGTGCCGTCGAGGTCGAACAGGACGATCGGGTAGCGCATACGGGCGATTGTAGGGGTGAGGACTGCCTTGCCCGCCGGCGCTCAGTGGTACTCGACGTGCTCCAGGTACAGCCCCCAGGGTGGCGCAGTCGTGCCGGCTTCGGATCGCGGCCGTCCCTCCAGCAGTCGCGCCAGGTGCTCCGGCGTGGTCTCGAGCATCGTGCCGACGAGAGTCCGCACCATATGCCGCAGGAACGAGTCGGCGGTGATCGTGAACTCGAGGTGATCGCCGTGGCGCCTCCAGGCGGCCGCCCGAACTGCCCGCACGAAGAGGTCGTGCTCGCTGACCGTGGGCGTGAACGCGGTGAAGTCGTGCTCCCCGGGGAGCAGGGCAGCACAGCGTGCGAGCAGGGCCTCGTCGACGGGCCGGGGCCACCAGAGCGATCGTCGCGCCTCGAGCGGCGATCGCGCGGGCCGGTTGAGGACGACATAGCGGTACGACCGCGCTGTGGCGGAGAAGCGGGCGTGGAAGCCTGGGCCCGCGTCTTCCGCAGCGACGACGGCCACGTCCGCGGGCAGCGCCGTATTCAACGCGTCGGCGGCGTTCGCCGCCGGAGGGCCTCCCTCGACGTCGACGGAGGCGACTTGGCCTCGGGCGTGAACGCCGGTGTCTGTACGGCCTGCCACCGCGAGCCCCTGCCAGCGCGGATAGAGGGCAGCGAGCGCGTCCCGGAGGCATCCCTCCACCGTGCGCTGGCCCGGCTGCCGCGCCCAGCCACGGAAGCTCGTGCCGTCGTACTCGATCGTCAGCTTGAGGCGTCGCATCTCGATCAGGCGGTTGGCTCCACGTCGAGGAGAAGCCCGTTGACGGCGCGAACGACGACGTCCCGTCCCGGCTCGACCGGCACGGGGCTCAGGGCCTCCCAGATCTCCCCCTGCACGCGCACCTGGCCGCGGGGGGCGAGCACGGTCACGACGACGGCGCGCCGTCCGACGAGCGCGTCGAGCCCGACGACGCTCCGGCGCCGCTTCGACCACCACAGGAAGACGGCTGTCTCGGCCGTGTCGGTGGCGGCCGCCGCGATCACGAGGATCCACCCCCACGGCGGCGGGACGAGGAGCAGCGCGAGGAGTAGCGCGACGATCGTCAGCACGAGGTCAAGCGTAGAGACCGGCCGGGCCCGGGAAGACGAGAGGCGCCCTGCGGGCGCCTCTCGGAAGCCGGTGCGGCCGGGTTGCTAGGCCGCCTTGCCCGACGCGTCGTGATCGACGAGCTCGAGCAGCACCATCGGGGCTGCGTCGCCCTGCCGTGGGCCGATCTTCACGATGCGCGTGTAACCGCCTGCCCGCTCTGCGAAGCGCGGGGCGACTTCGGCGAACAGCCGGTGCACGACGTCGTTCGAGCGAAGCGTGGCGAGCGCCTGGCGGCGCGCGTGCAGGTCTCCGCGCTTTCCGAGCGTGATCAGCTTCTCGGCGAGCGGCTTCACCGCCTTGGCTTTCGCCTCGGTCGTCTCGATGCGGCCGTGCTCGATCAGCGCGCCGGCGAGGTTGGAGTAGAGCGCCTTGCGGTGGGCGGAGTCGCGGCCGAGCTTCTTGCCTGAGCTTGCGTGGCGCATGGTTAGAGCAGCTCCTCGCCCTTCAGCGTGAGGCCGTGCGCGGCGAGCGTCTCCCGGACCTCCTCGACGGACTTGCGACCGAAGTTCGGGATGGCGGCGAGCTCTGCCTCGGACTTGGAGGTCAGGTCGCCGATCGTCTCGATCCCGACCCGCTTGAGGCAGTTGTAGGAGCGGACGCCGAGCTCGAGCTCCTCGATCGGGAAGTTCTCCATCCCGTGCGAGG
>DAIOGR010000214.1:0-4443 GCA_036745155.1 Gaiella sp. | reverse complement strand
GGGTTCCTCCTCATGCTCGCGACCGGGCTGATCCTCTACCTGCCCTCGCTGTCCACCTGGATCAGTCGCCGCAACCTCGTCAAGAACGTCCACATCTGGACGGCGGTCGCCTGGGCCGTCGCGATCGCCTGCATCTTCGTGCTCGGCAATCGGCGGGCGCTGCTCGCCGACTGGCGCGACGCCGAGACCTTCGACCGCGACGACCGCCGCTGGCTCACAGGCAGGCGCGCGCGGCAGGGCAAGTTCAACGCGGGGCAGAAGCTGAACGTGATCGTCACGGTTGCGTTCGCGCTCCTGTTCGCGCTCTCGGGGTTCTTCCTCTGGCTGGGAGAGCGCGACCACACCTTCCTCTTCGACGGCACGGGGACGCTGCACGACACACTCACGTTCGTCTCGGTGGCGGTGCTCGTCGGCCACCTCTATCTCGCCGTCATCCACCCGAGCACCAGGCACGCGCTGCGCGGGATCACAACGGGCGACGTGGACGAGGCGTGGGCCGCCAGGCACCACGCGAAGTGGGTCGAGGCGGAGCGGGCCTCTGAGTAGGATCGGGGCGTGGCCACCACGCTCCGCTACGTCGTCTGCGACGTCTTCACCGACACGCCGCTGACCGGCAACCAGCTCGCCGTCTTCACCGACGCACGCCAGCTCGACGAGCGGACGATGCAGGCGCTCGCGCTCGAGGTCGGCTTCTCCGAGTGCGTCTTCGTGCTGCCGCCCGAGGGTGAGGGCAACGTGAAGATCCGGATCTTCACGCCCGTGACGGAGCTCCCGTTCGCAGGCCACCCCGTGCTCGGCACTGGCTTCGTGCTCGGCGCGCCGCTGCAGCTGCCGGTGATCCGGCTCGAGACCGGCTCCGGCGTCGTCGCGGTCGAGCTCGACAGAGACGAGTCGGGGAGGATCGTGTTCGGACGCATGGAGCAGCCGATCCCCCGTGTCGAGCCGGTCACCGACGTCGAGCCGCTCTTCGGCGCGCTCGGCATCGAGGGGTCCGTGCTGCCCGTCGAGCTGTACGACAACGGCGCCACGCACATCCTCGTTGCTCTCGACTCGGAGGACGCGGTTGCGGCGCTGCGCCCGGACGTCGCCGCCTTGGCGTCGTTCGGCGTCACCGGTGTCGACTGCTTCGCCGGGTCGGGCGCGCGCTGGAAGAGCCGCATGTTCTGGCCGCTCGGCGAGGACGCCGCCACGGGCTCGGCGGCCGGCCCGATCGCCTGCCATCTGGCCCGGCACGGGCTGGTCGCCTGGGGCGACGAGATCGTGATCGACCAGGGGGCGGAGATCGGGCGCCCCTCGAAGCTGCACGCACGGGCAGAGGGCGGCGCCGGCCTGATCGACCGGGTGATCGTGGGCGGTCAGGCCGTCACGGTCGCCCGCGGCGAATACCGCCTCCCGTAGCAGCGAGGCGTGCCTCGCCCCTTCCGCCCGGCGGCTAGCCGCCCAGCTGCTTCAGCGCGTCGAAGGCAGAGGCGAGCTCGCCCTCGGGCGGGAGTTGACCCTCGGGGGAGACCTTGTCGACGACCACCGGCAGCACGTGGGCGACGGCCTCGGCGGCCTCGTCCTCGGACACGCCGAGCTCCTGCGCGATACGGGCGATCTCCTGGTCGCCGACGGCCTGGCGAACGTCCGCTCCGCTGACCGGCTGGTTCTCGCCGGTCCCGACCCACGAGTCGGCCTGCGCCGAGAGCCCGTTCGCCTTCAGGCCCGAGAGGATCTTCTGCAGGCCGCCGCCTGCCAGCAGGCCGCCGAGCATCGGGAGCAGGGCGCCGAGCATGCCGCCCATGCCCGCGCCGCCGGACGAGGAGCCCAGGCTGCCGCCACCGCGTCCGCCCAGGATCCCGCCCAGGATGTCCCCGAGCCCGCCGCCTCCGCCTGAGGAGCCGCCGCCCGCGAGGCCGCCCAGGATGTTGCCGAGCCCGCCGCCGGAGCCGCCGGAAACGCCTTTGATGAGATCGTCCAAACCGCTCATGTCCGCCTCTTTCGTGTGGATGCCGCAGCGATCATATTCAGCCCTCCCAGGCGACGGCGACGACGTCGATCAGCTCGGGTGCGAGCGCCCGCCAGAAGCGGCCGCCGTCCTCGGAGAGGTACAGCCGCGACGCCGTGGCGAAGAGGATGTGGTCGGGGTGATCCGGCGAGATGGCGACGGCGCGGCCCGCAGGCAGGCCGCCGCCCGACTCCCGCCAGGTGCTGCCCGAATCGTCCGAGACGACGAGCGGCGGCCTCCGGTTGACCACGGCGACGATGCGCGAGCCGTGGCGGTCGGCGCCGATCAGCAGCGGCAGCGTCAGCTCCACGGCCGGGCGGGTGAGCGTGCCCTCGCCGGTGAGCTCCGCCTCTTCGCTCTCGAGGTCGACGGTGACGAGCCCGAGCGACGTCTCGGCAAGGACGTGCATCAGGCGGCGAGCAGCTCGGCGACGAGGCGACTGGCGGCCCGCGCAGCATCGATCGGGTCGACTCCGCGGCTGCGCGCGTCGAGGTAGGCGGCGGAGATCATGTCGCCGGCGCCGGTCGGGTCGATCGGCCCGTCCAGGGGCGACACCACGATGCGCTCCTCCAGGTCTCCTGCCACGATCAGCGACCCGTGCGAGCCGAGGGTGAGCAGCGCCTCGGGCACGCGCAATGACCGGATCGCCTCTGGGTCGATCCCGCCGGCAAGGACCTCGGCCTCTTCGTCGTTCAGCTTCAGCACCGTGACGGTGTCCAACACACCGCCGATTTCGTGGTCCGTCACCACCGGCCCGAGCGCCGGCGTGCGGACGAGCCCGTGCGCGTCGACCAGCAGGCGGCGGCCGCCGGCGGCGAGAGCAGCGAGCGTCTCGAGCGGGAAGTCCGTTCGCGTGAGCGCGGCGACGTACACCCAGCCGGCGTCGCCCGCCGCCGCGAGCGCGCGCTCCGGCGTCCACGGGTCGCCGACCGCCTCCTGCCGCATCACCCTCCGCTCACCCTCGTAGTAGAAGGAGTACGCGGTCGTGCGCTCCGCCCTGATCACCGTGGTGGGAAGCCCGAACGCTACGAGCGCCGGGGCGAGGCGAACCGCCTCGGCGGCGGCGCATGCGGCAGCGATCGTGACGTCGCTGCGGCCGAGCGCCGCGAAGGCCCGGGCAGCGTAATACGCTCCGCCTCCGGGACGTGGAGCGGCGCCAGCGACGACGTCGCTGCAGAGGTTCCCGAGGACGGCGATGCGCTCTATGGGCGGACTGTAACCAGGGGCGGTGCGCGGGGAGGTTGCGTCAAGCGACGACGACTCGCCGGGAGAGAGGGGGCCTTGACCTCCGTCGAGGTGTCTGGCAGGAGAGTGGCCTACGCGGCCATGAGCCGGCGCAGCACGTAGTGCAGGATGCCGCCGTGCCGCACGTACTCGCGCTCGCGTGGCGTGTCGAGTCGCACGATCGCGCGGAATGCCTTGCCGTCGGCGTGCACCGTCACCTCGCGCGCCTCGCCGTTCGCGACGCCGGTGACGGAGAACGCCTCGTGGCCCGTCAGGCCGAGCGTCTCGCGGCTCTCGCCGGGGAGGTACTGCAGCGGCAGGATCCCCATCATCAACAGGTTGGAGCGGTGGATGCGCTCGTAGCTCTCCGCGATCACCGCCTTGACGCCGAGTAGGTTCGGGCCCTTGGCGGCCCAGTCGCGCGACGAGCCGGAGCCGTACTCCTTGCCCGCCAGCACGATCGTGGGCGTTCCCTCGGCCAGGTAGCGCTGTGCGGCGTCGAAGATCGTCATCTCCTCGCCGGATGGGACATGCACTGTCCACGTCCCCTCCGAGCCGGGCACGAGCTGGTTGCGCAGCCGCACGTTGGCGAAGGTGCCGCGCACCATCACCTCGTGGTTGCCGCGCCGCGAGCCGTAGGAGTTGAAGTCCCCGCGCTCGACGCCGTGCTCCACCAGGTAGCGGCCGGCGGGCGAGTCGGCCTTGATCGAGCCGGCCGGTGAGATGTGGTCGGTCGTGACCGAGTCGCCGATCGAGACGAGGCAGCGGGCGCCGGTTACGTCCTCGATCGTGCCGGGCTCGGGGCTCATCCCGTCGAAATAGGGAGGCAACCGCACGTAGGTGGAAACGTCGTCCCAGGCGTAGAGGCTGCCCGAAGGGGTCTCGAGCTCACGCCAGGCCGGCTCGCCCTCGTACACGTTCGCGTAGGTGGAGACGAACATGTCGCGGCCGATCGCGCTCGCCATCGTCTCCTGCACCTCCGCCGGCGGCGGCCACACGTCGGAGAGGAAGACGGGCGCGCCGTCGGGATCGTGACCGAGCGGCTCGGTCAGGAGATCGACATCCATGCGGCCGGCGAGCGCGTAGGCGACGACGAGCGGCGGCGAGGCGAGGTAGTTCGCCTTCACTTCCGGGTGCACGCGCGCCTCGAAGTTGCGGTTGCCGGAGAGCACGGCGCAGGCGACGAGGTCGCCCTCGGCGACCGCAAGTGAGACGGCTTCCGGCAGCGGGCC
>DAIOGR010000213.1:0-4465 GCA_036745155.1 Gaiella sp. | reverse complement strand
CGGACCGTGGGCGCCCCCGATTCGCGCGGCGGCCGCCTGTGTCACGTTCTCTCCGAGGTGTCTGAGAAAGCGACTGCCGGACCGGTCGCCCGCCACGGTCCCACGGGATCAGGCTCCCTGGGGTCGATGGGCGGCTTTCTCGAGCGCTTCCGCGGCACCGGGGGCGTGCCGGCCGCCGTGGGCGAGGAGACGGCGCTCGAGCTCGTGCCCGTGTTCGCGGCTCTCGACGCGTTCGAGCTCGAGGCCGCGACGGCGCACCAGCACGCCGAGCAGATGGCCGCCCACCGCCTCCACGAGGCCGAGGAGGGCGCCAAGGAGATCCTGGCGGACGCCGGGAGCCTCGCGGGCTCGGAGCGCGACGACGCCCTCGAGGCAGGATTGCGGGCCGCCGACGTCGAGGCGTCGCAGATCATGGCGCGCGCAGAAGCCGAGGCGCGCCGGATCGACGAGACGGGCCGGGCGCGGCTGCCCGGGCTCGTCGCCGTGATCGTGGCGCGCGTGCTCGAGGCACCCTGATGGCCGCCGGCCGGGTTGCCGGAGGCGTGCGCGCGCGGCTACTGCTGCAGCATCGCGTCGGCAGCGAGACGGCGCGGCTCGTCGCCCGGGCCGGCTCGCTCGAGAGCGCCGTCGGGTTTCTCTCCTCGACCGGGGTGGTCAGGGAAGCGCGCGGCGTGAGCCTCGAGACGGCGCAGCGTGCAGTGGCAGCGGCGCTGGCCCTGCGCGTGCGGGTGCTCGCCGCGTGGCTGCCGAGGGACGCGGCAGTCGGGCTTCGCGCGCTCGCGTCGTGGTTCGAGCTCGCGAACATCGAGGACCGGCTCGCCTACTTCGGGGGAGCGGAGCTCCGCTCCCCCTACGAGCTCGGCATGCTCTCCTCGATCTGGAACGACGCGGCTGCGGCCCAGAGCGGGGACGAGCTCCGGCGGCTGCTCGCCGGCTCGAGCTGGGGCGATCCCGGCAGCGGCGATCCGGAGGGGATTCACCTGGCCCTGCGCCTCGCCTGGGCGCGCAGGGTCTCGGCGCAGGTGCCGGCCGCGCGCTCGTGGGCTGCGGGCGCGGTGGCGATCCTGCTCGGGGCGGAGCTGTTCGTGGCCGGCCGACGAGTCGACGACGACCTCGTGCGCCGCGTCGGTCTCGGCGGGTCGTGGCCCCAGGCCGGGAACCTCGCCGAGCTGCGTGCGCGGCTGCCGGCGGTGGCGGCGTGGGCGCTCGCGGGCAGCGACGACGTCGCCTCCCTCTGGCAGGCCGAGCTCGCCTGGTGGCGCAGAGTCGCCGCCGACGCGGAGCTGATGGCCCGCAGCCGCCTCGACGGCAGCGACGTGGTCATCGGAGCGGTCGCGCTGCTCGCCTACGACGCGATGCTCCTCACCGTCGCCCTTGCGGCGGCTGCTCAGCCGGGCAGCCCCGCGGCGCAGGAGGTCGTCGATGCCCTCTGCTGACCTCGTGCTGCCCAAGCGGATGAGCCGGGTCGCCGTCGTCGCGCCACGGATGCGGACACGGGACGCGCTCGTCACGCTCGCGGCGGCCGGCGCCGTCGAGCTCGTCGGCAATCTGCCGCCGCCGGAGGGCGAGGAGGTCGAGGCGCTGCGCCGGCTCCACCGCACCGGCACGGCCGCGGCCACCGAGCCCGCCATCCTCGAGACCCAGCCAGACGTCGAAGCGCTCGAGCGTGCGGGCGAGGAGGGCCTGCTCGAGGGCGAGGTCGAGCTCGGCCGGCGCGCCCGCCTCGCCGTCGCGCACGGCAGCTTCGCGGCGTGGGTCGGCTGGGCGCCGACGGACGCCCTCGAGTCGCTGAACGAGCGGCTCGCCCCGAGCGGGTCGGCCGTCGTCGAGCTGCCCCGTCCCGCGTGGGTCGAGCCGCCGACGCTCTTGAACCCGGTCAAGGTGGAGCAGCCGTTCCGGCCGCTCGTGCAGAGCTACGGCACGACGCGCTACGGCGACATCGACCCCACCGCGTTCACCGTCGTCTCCTTCGTCGTCATGTTCGGGATGATGTTCGGGGACGTGGGCCACGGGCTCGTCCTCGCACTGCTCGCGCTCTGGCTGCGCCGCCGCAAGCGGGGGCGCTTCGCAGCGTTCCGCAGCCTCTGGGTGATCCCGTTCGCCGCCGGCCTCTCCGGGGCGTGCTTCGGGCTCGCGTACGGCGAGGCCTTCGGGCCCACGGGCCTCGTGCCGACCCTCTGGCTGAACCCGCTGGACGAGCCGGTCACGCTCCTGCTCGTCGCGGTCGGGATCGGCGCCGTGCTGCTGACGATCAGCTACCTGCTCGGCATCGTGAACCGCTGGCGGCGGGGTGGGCTCCAAGAGGCGCTCCTGGCCCAGTTCGGGGTGGCCGGGCTGACCGTCTTCCTCGGTGGGCTGCTCCTCGCCGGCGGTGTGCAGGCCGAGTTGATCGCGCTCGAGCTCTCCGGCGCCGTCGTCGCAGCGATCGGCCTCGTGCTGCTCGCGACCGGTCTCGTGCTGGAGGCCGGTCGAGGCGCGGCGGCGCTGACGCAGGCCTCGATCGAGTTCGTCGACGCGGTCATCCGCCTCGTCTCGAACCTCGTCTCGTTCACGCGGCTCGCCGCCTTCGGCCTCATGCACGCTGCGCTCGGTCTGGTCGTGTTCGATGGCGCGAGCGCCCTCTGGGGCGGGCCCGCCGGCGTCGTCGCGGCCGCGCTCGTGTTCGTCGTCGGCAACACCCTGGCCTTCGCGCTCGAGGCGCTCGTGACAGGGGTGCAGGCGCTGCGGCTCGAGTACTACGAGCTCTACTCGAGGATCTTCTCCGGCGAGGGCCACGCGTTCGCGCCCTGGAGCATGCCCGTTCGTTCTCCCGAGGAGGCATCATGATCAGCTCGATCCTGTGGTCACTGCCCGTGATCGCGGTGGTCTTCGTCGCGACGACCGCCGCCCTGCGCCGGGCGCCCGCCCGCGGCTTTCGCCGGCTGCTCGCCGTGAACGGCGCGCTCCTGCTCGGCGGGGCCGTGCTCGGGGTGCTGCTCCTGCTCGGCCTGGCCGAGCCGGCCCAGGCGGCCGATGCCGGCACGCAGAGCAGCTCGTGGGCGGCGCTGCTCGGAGCCGGGATCGCGGTGGCCGGTTCGACGATCGGCGCAGGCTTCGCCGTCGCCTACACGGGCGCCGCCGCTCTCGCCGCCGTGAGCGAGAAGCCCGAGATGTTCGGCCGCACGCTCGTGTTCGTCGGCCTGGCGGAGGGCATCGCCATCTACGGGCTCGTGATCGCGATCATCCTGATCGGCAAGGCATGAGCAGGGTCGCCGCCCTGGGCTCCTGGACGGAGCTGGCGGGCTACGCCCTCGCCGGCGTCGAGGTCGTCGATGTGCGCGACCCGGAGAGCGTCCGCCGCGCGTGGGAGGGGCTCGCGGACGACGTCGCCGTCGTCATCCTCACCGCCGAGGCGCGCCGGTCGCTGCCGGAGCCGCTCCTCCCGCTCGACCGGCTCCGGGTGGTGGTGCCCGCATGAGGCTGGAGCCGTTGCGGGCTGCGCTGCGGGCCGAGACCGACCTGGAGGTGCGGCGGCGCCTGGCGGAGGTCGACGCCGACTGCGCGCGCGTACTCGCCGCTGCCGAGGCGCAGGCGCAGGCGCTCACGGACCAGGGACGGCTCGAGGGCGAGCAGGCTGCTGCACGGGAAGCGGTGCGACGGAGAGCGACGGCGACGCGGCGCGCCCGCGAGCTCCGCCTGCAGGCGCAGCGCCGGCAGGTCGAGGAGCTGCAGCGGACGTCGCGAGAGGCGGCCCTGCGCGTGCGAACGGACGACCGCTATCCGCAGCTGCTCGACCGCCTCGCCCGGGCCGCGCGCGACCAGCTCGGCCCGGGGGCCGAGCTGGAGCTGGATCCGGCCGGGCTCGGAGGGGTGACCGGCCGCAAGGGGAAGACCTCGGTCGACTACACGCTGCCGGCACTTGTCGACCGGGCGATCGCGTCGCTGGACGACGAGCTGGAGCGCCTGTGGCGATGAGCGCCGGCCGCGTCCGCCGTGTCAACGGCCCCGTCGTCGAGGCCGAAGACCTCGCCGCCGGCATGCTCGAGCTCGTCGAGGTGGGGGAGAGCCGGCTGCCGGGCGAGGTGATCGCGCTCAACGGGGCCGTCGCCACCGTCCAGGTGTACGCGTACACGGGCGGGATCCGGCCGGGCGACCCGGTCTCGGGGACGGGGCAGCCGCTGCGGGCGGAGCTCGGGCCGGGGCTCCTCGGCGGTGTCTTCGACGGCATGCTGCGCCGGCTCTCAGGGGCGGGAGAGCTGCTGCACGACGGCGGGCAGGGGGTCACGCTCGACCACGAACGGCGCTGGCGCTTCACGCCGGTCGTCTCCACCGGCGACTGCGTCGAGGCCGGTGCCGTGCTCGGAGAGGTGCCGGAGACCGGCGCGATCATCTTCCGGGCGACCGTCCCGGAGGGCGCCGCCGGCACGATCGAGTGGATCGCGCCTGCCGGCGAGGTCACGGTCGACGACCCGGTCGCGCGCATCTC
>DAIOGR010000212.1:0-4503 GCA_036745155.1 Gaiella sp. | reverse complement strand
GGTCGGCGCGCCGAGCGACAGCGTCGCCCCGTGGGCGGCGGCGGGTGCGGCGAGGCTGGCGGCGACGAGCGCGAGCGTGAGGCGGCGCATCCGGCCGGATCCTAGCCGTGGCTCCGGCCGGGAAGACGTGCGTGAAGAGCGACCGCCCCTGGAGGGCGGTCGCTGCGAGCGGTGTTCTGTGCCGCCGTCAGACCGGCCTGCCCAGGATCTCGCCCCACATGTTGTCGAGCAGCTGCGCCACAGGCTGCTGCCGGATCGAGCCGGCGAGCGTGAAGGCGCCCGCCGCGAAGACCTTCGCTCCGTTCTTCGTCTCGTAGAAGGTCATCTGGGCGGTCATGCCCGGGCCGAGCAGGTTCGGGATCTCGGCCACGACCTGCGTCCCACGCGGCGAGTGGCTGGTCGTGTGGTCGATCTCGATGCCTGCGTTCGAGAACCCTTCGCCCGCCCCGGAGCCGGTGCCTGTGAAGAGCCGGCTGGCGGCGGAGGCGCCGCGGACGATCCAGGCACCGCGATGCTCTCCCTCGTCGTTCCCGATGTACTGGACGCCGAGGAGGGCGGATTCCGGGCGACCCAGGTCGCGCCACTGGGCAACGCGGGTCATCACGCTGCGCCGAATGTCGATCCGCCAGAAGAAGTTGTTCGCGGAGAGGAAGGCGAGGCTGCCGCCGCGATCGCGGAACCCCTCGACCGCGTCGTACTCGGCTGCGGTCACGTACTCGTGATGGCCGGGGAAGACGAGCAGGTCGTAGGCGCTGCGGAGCTCGGTGGGATCCTGGACCGCGTCGAGCTCGGCCTGGGAGAGGACGTCGACGCGCTTGCCGGTCTGCTGCAGCCAGTGCAGGAAATGGAGGTCGTACGTGCGGAAATGGGGCGGAACGCCGCGATTGAGGAAGGGACGGCCGAGCCGGGCGGTGAGGTGCCCGGAGGTCGCGTACCAGGTGTCGCCGTAGCCGTCGCGGTCGTCGTCACGGAAGTTGTAGGCCTGCCAGGTGTGGGTAGGCAGAACGACGGCGACCCGGCTCAGGCCGAGGCGCTGCGGAGGGACGACGAACGGCGCGTAGCCGACACGCCCACCGGCTGCTGTCAGCCGGGCGAAGTACAGCCCCGTCGGCCAACGGCCGATCGGGATACGGGTGGCGCCGCCGGCCGCGATCCGCCCAAGCAGCACGGGGCGGGTCACCGGCACGCCTCTCATCTCCATGTTGCCGACCGTTCGCGTCCGCTCGGGGCCGACACGGAACACCTGGATGGTGACGTTCGGGAGGGTTGCGGCGAAGCGCAACATAGCGATGCTGCCGGGCCTGTAGCTCTCGAGCGGGAAGGCGGCCTCGATCGCCAGCGGATCGTTCTTGCGGACTGCTGCTCCTGCTGCGGCGTTCCCGGCCAGGTCGCCGTACGGGTATCTGAGCGTGATGTCGATGTCTCCCGCCCCGGGTGCCGTGGTGGCGAGCAGCGCGACCGTCAGAAGTGGGACTGCGAGCGTGAGAACGAGGAGAAGGAGGTGCCAGACGCGGTTGCTATGTGGGGCTTTTCTCTTCATGGCCCCACGGTCGATCCGGCCTCAAACCGGCCGGCCACGGCGGCCTAACGGGCCGCTCACCGGCAGGTCTGCGCACGGGCGCGTGCGGGATCCGCGCACGCCCGATCCGCGTTTCCACCGTTGCCCTCTGGTGACAACGGACGCAAACTCGGGGCAGATGCGGGAGTTCAGGATCCTGGGCCCGCTCGAGGTGCTTCTCGATGGTCGGGTCGTGCCGCTCGGCGGGCAGCGCCAGCGCTCGCTGCTTGCCGTGCTCCTCGTTCACCATGGGCAGGTCGTCCCGACAGAGCGGCTCGTCGACCTGTTGTGGGGTGAGCACGCGCCGCGCACGGCGACGACGTCCCTGCAGAACGGGATCTCCCAGCTGCGCCGCGAGCTCGGAGCCGACGTCATCGAGACCCGCCCGCCGGGCTATGTTCTCGGCGTCGATCGCGAGGCGATCGACGCCGTGCGCTTCGAGACGATGGTTGCGTCGGCGCGCTCTGCGCCTCCGGCCGAGCGGGCCGAGCTGCTGCGAGCCGCTCTCGCGCTCTGGCGGGGGCCGCCGCTCGCCGACCTGGCGGGGGAAGAGTTTGCGCAGGGAGAGATCCGCCGGCTCGACGACCTGCGGCTCAGCGCCCTCGAGGAGCGGATCGCCGCGGACCTGGAGCTGGGCCTGGAGCGCGAGGTGACGGGCGAGCTGGAAGCGCTCTCAGCCGCCAACCCGCTGCGGGAGCGCATCTGCGCGCTGCGGATGCTCGCCCTGTACCGGAGCGGACGGCAGGCGGAGGCGCTGCAGGCGTTCCGCGATGCGCGTCGCGCCTTCGTCGAGCAGCTCGGGCTGGAGCCGGGGGCGGAGCTGCAGGAGCTCCACGCCCGGATCCTGAGGCAGGAGGCCGGACTGAGCGCAGGGCGAGCGACGCCTGCGACCGAGGACGTCGAGAGCGAGATCCTCCGGTCGCTGCTCGCCGGCAAGGTCGTTCCCGTGCTCGGGCTGGCCGGGGGCGCTGAGCTGGCACGGCGCCTGGCCGGGACGTTCGACGTTCCCGACGACGTGTCGCCGGCGCTCTCCGGGATCAGCCAGTACGTCGCCGCCATGCAGGGCGCGGGGCCGCTCCACGACGAGCTCCACGTGCTCTATCGCGAGGCGGTGGAGCCGCGGCCGGTGCACCGGCTGCTCGCCCGGCTTCCGTCCGTCCTGCGCGAGCGCGGGATGGCGTACCCGCTCGTCGTCACGACCGCGTTCGACGACGGCGTCGAGCGGGCATTCGCCGAGCAGGGCGAGGAGCTCGACGTCGTCACCTACATCGCCGGAAGCCCGCAGCACGGACGCTTTGTCCACTGCCCGCCCGGTGAGGCACCGCGCACGGTGGACGTCCCGAACGCCTACGCCGACATCTCGCCGGACCGGCGGACGGTGCTCCTCCGGCTCCGTGGCGCCGCCGACCCGAGCCCCGAGCGCACGTGGGAGAGCTTCGTCGTCACCGAGGACGACCACATCGAGTATCCCGGGGCGGGCGAGCTCGAGGGGGCGATCCCGGTGACGCTCGCGGCGCGGCTCCGGCGCAGCCACTTCCTCTTCCTCGGCTACGACCTCGCCGACTGGAACCTGCGTCTCGTCGTCAGCCGCCTGCGCGGCGGCCGTTCGGCCCCGTACGCGTCGTGGGCGGTGCGCGCAGGCCCGACCGCGCTCGAGCTCGCGTTCTGGCGGCACCTCGACGTCCAGGTGCTCGACATGGACGAGGACGCGTTCGTCGGGCTCCTCGAGGGCCGGCTCGAGTCGACGGTGACGCCGTGACCCGGGCGCTGCCACGCTCGCCCTACAAGGGCCTCGCCCCGTTCGCGGACACGCAACTCGACGCGATGCTCTTCTTCGGCCGCGAGCGCGACGCCGAGATCGTCGCCGCGAACGTGGTCGCGGCCCGCCTGACGGTCCTGTACGGGCCGAGCGGCGTCGGCAAGTCGTCGCTCATCGCCGCCGCGGTGGCCCGAAGCCTGCGCGCGCTGCCCGAGCAGCCCGTCGTGGTGGTGTTCTCGTCGTGGTCGGACGATCCGGCCGCCGCACTCGCCCTGGCGGTGGCCGCCGAGGCGGGGACGGAGCCGGCGCCGACGCTGGCGGCGACGGTCGAGTCGGCGTGCAGCCCGCGCGGCGACGTCTACCTGCTGCTCGACCAGGCGGAGGAGTACTTCCTCTACCACCCGGACGGCGGGACGCTCGAGCCTGCGCTCGCCGAGGTGCTGCGGGGTGCGTCCAGGGCGAACGTGCTGCTGTCCCTCCGTGAGGACGCGCTCGCGAAGCTCGATCGCTTCAAGGCCTCGGTCCCCGGCATCCTCGACAACTACCTCCGCCTCGATCGCCTGTCGCCGGAGGCGGCCCGGGCGGCCGTCGTCAGGCCGCTCGCGCGCTTCGCCGAGCTGGGCGGCGAGCGGGTCGAGATCGAGGCGGCCCTGGTCGAGGCGGTGCTCGAACAGGTTGCGGCGGGGCAGATCCGTGGCGGCCTCGGTGGCGCGGGGCAGGTCGAGGGGGCGGGGCGAGACGTGCGCATCGAGGCTCCGTACCTGCAGCTCGTGCTGGAGCGACTCTGGGAGGTCGAACGGGAGGAGGGCTCGTTGACGTTGCGCGCCACCACGCTCGCGGGGCTCGGTGGCGCCGCCCGCATCGTCGCCGACCACCTCGAGCGTGCGCTCGCCGCCCTGCCCGCCGGTCGCCGGGAGATCGCCTCGCGGCTCTTCCGCCAGCTCGTGACGCCGTCAGGAACGAAGATCGCCTATGCCGCCGCCGACCTCGTCGGCTACGCCGACGCTCCCGCCGGCGAGGTGCACGCGGTGCTCGACGCCCTGGCCGAGCGGCGGATCCTGCGGCCCGGCGACGACGGCACCTACGAGATCTATCACGACGTACTCGCCGAGCCCGTACTCGACTGGTGCTCCCGTCACCGCCAGGCGCAGGCGCTGGCCACGGCGCACCGGCGCAGCCGCCGGCT
>DAIOGR010000211.1:0-4510 GCA_036745155.1 Gaiella sp. | reverse complement strand
ACCAGCACGATCTTCGACTCCGGTGCCGCCGCTGCCAGCCCGCCGAGCACATGCCGGACGTTGACGGCCGGGCCGCAGCCGGGGCACGCGGCATGGCCGGAATGGAGAAGTCGCTCCTCCGAGATGATCTGCTCGAGCCACTCGGCCATCAGTGAGCCTCCTCCGGGATGTACACGGGCACATGGCCTGCTCTCTGCCCGGGGCTCGAGCGCGTCTCGCTCAGTGCCCAGCGCAGCGTCTGCGGCGTCACCTCGGTGCCGCCGAGGCCGCAGACGAAGCTCGTCACAGCCTTCACGTGCTCGAGGTCGAGCGACCGCACGTCGCCCCCGAGCGGGCCGAGCGAGCCGAACGCGGGCGCACGGTCGATCACCGAGACGAAGGAGACGCCGGCCAGAGCGGCAGCGAGCGCGTCGGCGGGGAACGGCCGGTACGCATGGACGCGGACGAGCAGGAGGTTCTCGTCGCCGTCGAGCAGCTCGAGTGCCGTGTCCCCGATCGTCCCGATCGTGACGAGCGCCGTGTCCGCCTCGGGATTGCCCGAGAGCTCCAGCGCGCCGGCCTTGTGGCGCCCGAAGCGCGAGGTGAACTCCGAGGCGACGTCCTCGATCAGGCCTCTCGCCCCGTCCAGCGCCTCCGCGACGCGACGCTGGAACGCGGCATACTCCGTCGGCTGCGGCAGCGCCGAGAACGTGCGCGGCCGCGCGGGATCGAGCAGCCAGTCGGCCGGCGGGCGGAAGTCCGGCAGGAACGCGTCCACCGTGCCCTGGTCGGGGATGTCGACGACCTCCGCCGTGTGCGAGAGCAGGAAGCCCTCGGCGCACACCATCACCGGCAGCAGTGCCGTCTCGGCGATCCGGTAGCCGCAGAGGATGCTGTCCAGCACCTCCTGCGCCGACGCGCAGTACAGCTGGATCCAGCCGGTGTCTCTCTGGCTCATGCTGTCCGAGAGATCCGGCTCGAGGCTCCACGGGGCCAGGATCGACCTGTTGACGTTGACCATCACCAGCGGCACCCGCTCCCGCGAGGCTCGGTGCAGCTGCTCGTGCGCGTACAGCAACCCCTGCGACGAGGTCGCCGTGAAGGTCCGCACGCCGACCCGCGACGCCGCGATCACGTAGCCGAGCATCGAGTGCTCGCTGTCGAGATTGGCGAACTCGACGTCGTCGCGCCCCACGGTGAGATCTGCCAGCCGCTCCACGATGACCGTCTGCGGCGTGATCGGATAGCAGGCGATCGCACGCGCGCGGGCAAGCATCACCGCCTGCGCCGCGGCCTCGTCGGACGTCAACACCGTGCGCCCGTGTGCCAGTGCCAGGCTCATGCGCGCACCTCTTCCATGTGGACGGCGTTGCGGACGGGGCACACGACCTCGCAGATGCCGCAGCCCTTGCAGTAGAGGTAGTCGATCGCGATGGAGCCGTCGTCGCGCGCGATCGCCCCCTCGGGGCAGAAGAGCGCGCACAGGGCGCAGCCGGTGCATTCGCCGGTGAGGACGGGTCGGTCGAGCGACCAGGAGCCGGTGTGGATGCCCAGCGAGTCGGTGGTGCTCACGGGGAAGAGGGGCGGGGTCGGTCGCGGCGCTCGCGCCAGTTCCGAGACCGACTCCGGCTCGAGCGGCTCGTCACCCGCGCGCGCCCGCTGGCGCGTGCAGCGCGCGTAGCCGTCCCTCGCCGCCACGACGTTCATCGCCGCGGCGCCACCCATCCGGGACGAGATGGCCTGCTCCAGGAAGCCGAGCCCGTCCGGGAGGAGCAGTCGCACGCACGCGCCGAGGACGGCGACGTTGCCCATCGGCCGGCCCTCGGACGAGAGGATGTCGTCGTCGCGTGCGATCCGCGAGGCGGGGACGCGCGCGATCTCGAAGGGGCCGGTATGCGGAAAGCGCCCCTCGCGGTTGAGGATCACGAGGCCTCCCGGCCTGACGGTGCGAAGCATCTGCGGCGACGGGGGCGAGGGGGAGATGACGACGAGCACGTCGCAGTCGCGCACCTTGTAGCGGCGGTGAATCGGTGACGTCTCGTCCCAGCGCAGGAACGCCGAGATCGGGGCTCCTCTTCTCTCGGCCTTGAACTCCGGGAAGCTCTGGGCCCAGTACCCGGCGCGGGCGAACGTGTCGGCCAGAAGCTGCGACGCGAGGACGACCCCTTCGCCGCCGCGGCCGACAATGACCATCTCCTTCACCCACGTGCCCCTCTGTCGCGGACACAATCGAGCCAACCAATCGTCGCCCCAAGCCGGCCGGCACGACATCGGTGCTTCCACGTATCCCGGTGCGCGAACCCGCTGACCGCGCGTGCGCGCCGGCCCGGATGCACCGCCGGTCGTGTCGCCTACGTCCTGGCCCGCGGGAGGAAGACGGTGACCGAGCCCTCGTCGTCGGCGAGTGTGCGCGAGTACCCGTAGGCCGCACCGGCCTGGACGGCGGCTGCCTCCAGTCCCTCGCTCACGAACGGCGCCGGCACCGTCGCGCCGGGCCGCCAGGTCGCCTCGGGCGCCCAGTCGCCGTCGCTTCGGATCGTGACGGCCACGAACTCCCCGGCGGGAACAGGCGAGCTGTGCTCGGGCTCCACGCAGACGTTCGAGACGTTCAGCGTGATCTCCGCCAGGACCTGGCCGTTCCTGCACAGGCCGGCAACGATCATCTCGCCCAGCAGCGGCAAGAACTTCTCGAGCTCGACGTCGGTCGCCCAGACGACCGGCGGCCGCTCGACCCGGAGGTAGGGGTGCGCGGTCAGGACAGCCTCGAGCTCCGTTGCTTTCACTCGCGCGTCTCCCGTGTCTCCGGACGTGATCCACCCGCGCTTGCCGCAGGCGCCCCACCCGCGCACCCTACGAGCGCGCGCGGCGGGAGGCAACGCCTCGCACCTCTCTCGGGCACTCGCCGGAGCCTGCAGGGACGTGCCCCCTGGCAGACTCTCCTCGACAGCGTGCACTCGACGGAGAGAGGTCGCATGGGAACGTGGGTCGTCACGGGAGCGAATCGCGGGATCGGCCTGGAGCTCTGCCGGCAGGCGCACGCGCGTGGCGAAAGCGTGGTGGCCGCCTGCCGTCACGCCTCGCCCGAGCTCGAGGCGCTCGGCTGCCGGGTGGCCGAGGGGGTGGACGTGACCCGCGAGGACGTCGGCGCCGCGCTGGAGCGCGTCCTCGGCGACGACCGGGTCGACGTGCTCGTGTGCAACGCCGGTGTGCTGCATCGCGAGAGCATCGAGGCGCTCGACTTCGACGGGGCGCTGGAGCAGTTCGCGGTGAACGCGCTCGGGCCGTTGCGCATCGTCTCTGCGCTCCTGCCGCGGCTCGGCGCCGGGGCGAAGATCGGCCTCGTCTCGAGCAAGGCCGGCTCGATCGGCGACGGCCCCTCGGGCGGGATGTACGGCTACCGGATGTCGAAGGCCGCGCTCAACATGGCCGGGGCGAACCTCGCGCACGAGCTCGCTCCGCTGCGGATCTTCGTCGCTGTGCTCCATCCCGGGTTCGTGCGCACGGAGATGACGGGCGGAGCGGGTGGCGTCGACCCGCCGGAGTCGGCGGCCGGCCTGATCGCGCGCATCGACGAGCTCGACGCGGATCGCAGCGGCCGCTTCTTCCACGCGAACGGGGACGAGATCGCCTGGTGAGGCGTCGATGACCGCGCGCCGCTCGACCTCTTCCGCGCTCGTCCGCAACGAGTCGCTGCGGCGCGGCCTGCTCGTGCTGCGCACCCTCGTCCGCGCCGACGCGCCGGTCACGGCTGCGGAGGTGGCGCGTCGGACGGGAATCCCCGGAGCGACCGTCGCGCGGCTGCTCGCAACGCTGGGGGACGAGGCGATGGCTGCGCGTGACACCGAGGGCGGCTGGCGGCCGGGACCGGGCTTCACCGAGCTCGCCGGGCTGGAGGGCCGGTTAGCCGCGATGGTGGCCCGCGCCGGCGAGGTGCTGCGCGCGCTCGCGAACGACATCGGCGAATCCGCCCTGCTCACACGGGTGCGGCTGCCCGACACGGTCGAGGCGCTCGCCCAGGAGGACGCCGATCGGCTGCTCGGGGCGACGCGCTGGGTCGGTCGCGTCTCCCACCCGCGCGACTCCGTCGCGGGCTGGATCACGGCGGCGGCGCTCGACGAGGACGCGGTCGCGTCCATGGGGGGCGACGACCCCGTGGCGCGGAAGCGGTGGCTCGCCAACGTCGCGCGGGCGCGCTCGCTCGGCTATGCCGCCGACATCGACGGCCTCGAGGCAGGGCTCACCTCGCTCGCGGTGGCCGTGCCGTCGAGTGTCGCCGGCATGGCGGTCGGGGTGGCAGGCCCGTCTGCACGCCTCACGCCGGAGCGCGTCGCGGTCGTGATCCCACTGATGCGCGACGCCGCGGACGCCCTGGACACTAGTCACTGAATGACTTGACGGTCATTCATCTAGTGACTACCGTCTGAGGTGTGAAGACATCCGCCCGGCGCGCAACCGTCGACCTCGATCGGCAGCCGACCGTCGAGCTCGCGGGCGCCGCCCCTGCCCCGGCGGACGGCGAGGCGGTGGTCGC
>DAIOGR010000210.1:0-4536 GCA_036745155.1 Gaiella sp. | reverse complement strand
TGGGCGCGCTCTCGATCAACGGCATCCCGGCGCTGCGGACGATGTTCGAGCCGCTGATCCCCGAGGTGCGCCACGTGCACAACACGAACCGCTACCACCGGCCCGTCGATGAGACCGAGGCCGAGTTCACGCAGTTCCTGCTGGACGACCTCGAGCAGGCGATCCTCGCGATGGGGCCAGAGACCGTGTGCCTCGTCCACATGGAGCCGGTGCAGAACGCGGGCGGCTGCTTCACGCCTCCCGTGGGCTACTGGGCAGGCGTGCGCGCCCTGTGCGACGAGTACGACATCCTGCTCTCCGCCGACGAGGTGATCACCGGCTTCGGCCGCCTCGGCCACTGGTTCGGGTCGGAGCGCTACGACATCCGGCCCGACATCGTCACCTGCGCCAAGGGCCTCTCGTCCTCCTACGGCCCGATCGGCGCCGTGATCGCGACCGACCGGGTGATGGAGCCGTTCCTCGATTCGACCTCGATGTACGCGCACGGCGTCACCTTCGGCGGCCATCCCGTCATGTGCGCGATCGCGCTGAAGAACATCGAGATCATGAAGCGGGAGGGGATCGTCGAGCACGTCCGCGACACCCAGGATGTGTTCCGCGCCAAGCTGGAGACGCTGCTCGACCTGCCTATCGTCGGCGACGTCCGCGGCACGGGGTTCTTCTACGCGGTCGAGCTCGTCAAGGACAAGCAGACCCGCGCCACGTTCGACGACGACGAGTGCGAGTCGCTGCTGCGGGGCTTCCTGTCGCCGGCGCTCTTCGAGGCCGGGCTGATCTGCCGCCAGGACGACCGCGGCGACCCCGTCGTGCAGATCTCGCCCCCGCTCGTCGCGGGCGAGCGCGAGATGGACGAGATCGTGGGGATCCTCGGCGACGTGCTGGCCGAGGCCGGCCGCCGGGTCTCCCGTGCGTCCTAGCGTTCACCGGACCGCAACACGCACCGCTGCTGCCCTCCCCGTCGACAGAGTACGGTTAGCCGTAGCGCGGAGGGCCTGTCGCTTCTGGCACCCTCTGCACGAACCCCGATCAGGAGGCACGCTCGTGGAGAAGGGAAACGGGGCCGCGGTTGTGGTCGCCAGCGATCTCACCCGGCGCTACGGCGAGGGTGACAGCGCGGTCGACGCGCTCCGCGGGATCTCGGTCGAGATCGAGCCGGGAAAGATGACCGCGGTGATGGGCCCTTCTGGATCGGGCAAGTCGACGCTGATGCACATCCTCGCCGGGCTCGACAAACCGACCTCCGGGAGCGTGACGATCGCCGGACAGGAGATCACGACTCTCGGCGACAACGCCCTCACGAAGCTGCGGCGGGAGCACATCGGCTTCGTCTTCCAGTTCTTCAACCTCCTGCCGATGCTGACGGCGCGCGAGAACGTGCTGCTGCCACTGACGATTGCCGGCGAGAAGCCTGAGGAGGGCTGGTTCGAGGGTCTCGCCGACCGCATCGGGCTCACTGACCGGCTCACCCACCGCCCGGCGGAGCTCTCAGGCGGCCAACAGCAGCGCGTCGCCATCGCACGCGCGCTCGTCTCACGGCCCACCGTCGTCTTCGCGGACGAGCCCACGGGCAACCTCGACTCTACGACGAGCCACGAGATCCTCCAGCTCATGCGCGCCTCGGTCGACGAGTACGGGCAGACGATGGTCATCGTCACGCACGACCCCCGCGCGGCCGCGATGGCAGACCGCGTCCTTCTCCTCGCGGACGGCAAGATCGTCACCGACCTGCCGCGCTCGAGCCAGCACGACATCCTGCTCGCGATGGAAGCGCTCAACCACGCATGATCCGCTTCGCAGTCAAGGGACTCGCCGGCCGTAAGCTCCGCACGGCCCTCACGGCGATCGCAATCGTCCTGGGCGTGGCGATGGTGAGCGGAACGTACGTCCTCACCGACTCGATCGGGAACGCATTCGACGCGATCTTCAGCCAACAGTACGAAGGCACCGACGCGGTGATCACGGGGAAGTCGGCCTTCGACCTCGGCCAGTCGGGCACGACGACCGCACCCCCGTTCGCCGAGTCCGTCCTGACCGAGGTCGCGCAGTTGCCGGACGTGGCCGCCGCGATCGGCGGGGTCGGGGGCGAGGCCCAGCTGATCGGGGACAACGGCAAGGCGATCGTGTTCGGCGGCGCGCCGAACCTCGGCTTCAGCGTCGACCCGGCACAGCCTCAGTTCAACTCGCTCACGCTCGTAAGCGGGGCCTGGCCGAAGGCCGGGGAGGTCGTGGTCGACACCGCCACCGCGTCGAAGAAGAAGCTCGCCGCGGGGCAGCAGATCGGCGTTCAGGCGCAGGGCCCCGTCGAGCGTTTCCGGATCTCGGGGCTGGTCAAGTTCGGCGCTGTCGACACGATCGGCGGTGCCACGCTCGCCGGCTTCGACCTCGCAACGGCGCAGCGGCTGTTCGACAAGGTCGGCAAGCTCGACCAGATCCGAGTTGCGGGCAGGAGCGGCGTCTCCCCCGCCAAGCTCGTCGCCGAGATCGAGCCGATCCTGCCTCCCGGCACCCAGGTCAAGAGCGGCGACAAGCAGGCCGCCAGCGACTCGGAGGACACGAACAGCTTCATCACCATCCTGCAGACCTTCCTGCTCGCTTTTGGCGGCATCGCCCTGTTCGTCGGGGCGTTCGTGATCGCCAATTCCCTCTCGATCACGATCGCGCAGCGGACGCGCGAGTTCGCGACGCTCCGAACGCTCGGGGCCTCCCGGCGCCAGGTACTGGGCTCGGTGATAGTCGAGGCGCTGGTGATGGGCATCCTCGCGTCGGTGGTTGGCCTCCTGCTCGGGCTGCTGCTCGGGAAGGGGCTCTTCAGGCTCTTTGACGCGGTCGGGTTCACACTGCCCAACAACGGCCTCACGGTCGAGAACCGCACCATCGTCGTCGCTCTCGCCGTCGGCATCATCGTCACCCTGCTCGCGAGCCTACGTCCGGCGATTCGGGCCACGCGCGTGCCTCCCATCGCCGCAGTGCGCGAGGGTGCGACCCTCCCCGAAGGACGGTTTCACCGTTTCCGTGGCCTGGGCGCCGCCCTGACCGCGCTGATCGGGCTCGCTGCCCTGCTCTACGGGCTCTTCGCCAGCGGCCTCGGAACGAAGCAGGTGCTGATCTGGATCGGCGTCGGGGCGCTGCTGATCTTCATCGGCGTCGCCCTCTTCTCCGCCCACCTCGTCGTTCCGATGGCCCACGCCCTGGGCTGGCCGGCGACGAAGATGGGCGGCGCTGCCGGGGTACTCGCGCGGGACAACTCCCAGCGCAACCCGCAACGCACCGCCTCGACGGCGGCGGCCCTGATGATCGGCCTCGCGCTGGTGACGCTCGTCGCCACCCTCGCCGCCGGCATCATCGGGACGTTCAACAGCGCCGTGGACGACCTCGCGCGCGGCCAGTTCTACGCGATCACGGCGCAGAACAACTTCTCGCCGATCCCGGTCAGCGCTGCAAAGGCCGCCGCCAAGACGCCCGGCCTCGAGTCGATCGCGAGCGTCCGCGCCGGCGAGACCTCGGTGTTCGGCAACACGCGGCTCCTCACCGCCGTCGAGCCGACGATCGGCACCGTGATCAACCTGGACTGGACGCAGGGCTCGCAGGCGGTTCTCTCGCGCCTCGGCGACGACGGCGCGTTCGTCGACGACGGCTTCGCGAAGAATCACGACCTGTCGGTCGGGTCGGGGTTCTCGCTCCTCACGCCGACGGGGGAGAACCTCCTGTTCACGGTGCAGGGGATCTTCAAGCCGCCGGCCGGCGGCTCGCCGTTCGGGCCAGTCACCATCTCGAGCGCAGTCTTCGACCGCTACTACCAGCAGCCGAAGAACGTCTACACGTTCGTGACGATGAAGGGCGGCGTGACGGAGGCGAACACTGCCGCTCTCGACTCGGCCCTCAAGCCCTTCCCGAACGCGAAGGTGGCCGACGGCGAGCAGTTCAAGACAGATCAGGCCTCGGGGCTGAAGAGCGTGCTCAACGTCCTCTACGTGCTGCTCGCGCTCTCGGTCCTGGTCAGCTTCTTCGGCATCGTGAACACGCTCGTGTTGACCGTGTTCGAGCGCACACGCGAGATCGGGATGCTGCGGGCGATCGGGATGACGCGACGGCAGATCCGACGCATGATCCGCCACGAGAGCGTGATCACGTCGCTGATCGGCGCCGTGATCGGGATCGTCCTGGGCATCGCGCTGGCAGCTCTCCTCATCTCGCGGGTGAAGGAGATCACCTTCTTCATGCCGTGGACGCAGCTCGTCGTGTTCATGGTCGCAGCGATCGTCGTGGGCATCGTCGCGGCGATCTTCCCGGCGCGGCGTGCCGCCAAGCTGAACCCGCTCGAGGCGCTGCAGTACGAGTAGCTCCGTTTCCCGCGGCCGCGGCCGGCCCGGTTCGGACCGGCCACCGGCCGCGGGAGGGAGAGCTACGTCGCGGCCGCGTCGCCCGGCTTCGGGCGCTGCTTGCGGGCGACCCCGTCCCGCTCGGCCGCCTCGGCGACTGCGCGCGCGACGACCTTCGTCACCTCGCGGTTGAAGACGCTCGGGACGATGTACTCGG
>DAIOGR010000209.1:0-4578 GCA_036745155.1 Gaiella sp. | reverse complement strand
CTCCCGGGCATAGGTGAAATCCCCAAACCCGCCCGAGTGCAGCACGATCGTCTGTTCCGCCGGGATGCCGTATTTCTCTCGCAAGAAGTCGGTACGGCCGGCGGGCGCCGCGCCGGTGGGCGAGACCGGCAGATGCACGAATCTCTCGGTCTCGAGGTCGTTCTGCGTGGCCAACAGGTGCGCGCGCTGGTCGTCCTGGATGATCACCAGGTCGGCTGCTCGGCTGGCGTCACGCTCTTGCGCCTTGCGGTGTCGCTCGTAGGAAGTCGTCAGCTCGTCCCAGAAGAAGATCTCGAAGGAGAGGTACGCCAGTGGAATCCCGAACCGGTCGGCATACCTGTGGCCCTCGATGATGCCGTCACTGTCGACCCCCACGATCAGGTCGAAAGAGCCGCGGGCGAACAACCGGTTGATCTGGTGCCTGAAGGGCAGCTCTCGCAGCCCTCGTACCCATCCCCGCAGCGTCTTGCGGGCGTCGCCTCGCCAGAGTGGGATGCGATAGGGGAAACGATGCTGAGCGGCCAGGCCTGCTCCCGATGGGAACCGGTCGTTGCGTGGCATCAGCACGTCCACCCGTGCGCCGGCGTCCGTGAACGCCTGGCACAGACTCGTCAGGGTCGGGTTCGTCGCGAAGTCCGCGTACGGCTCGAAGATGGCAATCCGTCGACCATGAAATGCGTCACCGGCGGGCCGTCCCACGGGGTGTTGCTCCATGGTCGGAGCATCTCGCATCGGGCTCGACGTGCGCACGGTGGTCACGCCCGAGCCGCCTGCGTCGGCATCGCCGCGTAAGCGCGACCCCAGGTCGATGGCGGCTCCTGCCCGGAGGTGTGCTCCAAGCCCGTACTCCCTTGGCTGTTGGCGAACTGCTGACGGCAACTGCGCGGCGTGCGAGCCCACACAGTACGTACGACTGCCCGACGCCACAACATTCACCTGCAAATGTGCCCAAACGAGTGATCGATCTCACCCGTGTGCCGCGGAGCTCCGATGACGATTGCCTCCCGAGCACCTAAGCCCTCATCGGGTTCTCGTTCTGGGAGCCTCACGCGACCCCGAACAGGTGTTGTACAACTTCTTCCCATGTTGTCCGACAACGTGCTAAGGTGGGAGCGTGGCCGAGATCGTGAGTGAGAGGCGTGACTCCTCCGTGGCGCGGGTGCCGTCGGTGGCGGTGGGGACGGCTCTCGTGTTCACCCGCTACGACGAGGAGAAAGCTGTCGTGCTGAATCCGCAGGACTTCCATCGGCTCAGCGCTCTCGACCACGATCTCGAAGAGCTCTCGTCGGATCGCCCCGCGCTCAGCGAGCTCGCAATGAAGGCGCACGCGCTCGAGGATACGCCGGGAAAGACGATCGAAGACCCCGACGAGATCAAGGCGCTGCTCGGGCTGTGAGCAGCCCACGCTCCGGCAGCCTGGCCGGCAGCGTTCGCTGGGCTGTGGTGCCCTTTGCGCCCGCACCGCCGTTCCGGCTCTACGCGGGGACGGGCAGCGAACCGATCGTCGTTCCCGACACCGGCACGCTGATCAGGGCGGCGCGGGGTGGGGGCGACGCCGAACTGTCGTACATCGTCGCGGGAAAGGTCCGGCCTGTGCTGCTCCTCAACGATCCTCCAGCCGCCCACCATCGCGAAGTCACGGCGCTCCGTCTGTTGCGGCTTCCCAAGTTGTCGTCGGACGAGCAGCGGCGGGTGCGAGCGCAGGAGGACGAGTTGCTCTTTCACCTGGCGCCCGACCGCTTCGACCTGCCCGAAGAGAGCGCCGCCATGGTGACCGCACTTGTGCGCCTCCACGTCGACGCGATCGGCGACGGTGCAGCACTCGGTCAGCTCGACGACGACGAGACGCGCTCCCTTGGCGAGCGCATGATCCGCTTCTACGGCTTCGACACACGTCGACTGCTCGAGCGCCACATCCGCGATCTCGCCGCGCGACGCCGGGCCCGCGGGCCGAACGTGTAGGGCTGCCGTCGCGTTTGCGGGACACGGGGGAGGGGCCGTTGCGGACATCTTGCGTCGCTTCCGTCACGCAGGCATCGTGATTGCGTGGATGAAGAGCAGGGCATCTACCGCGGTGAGGTGAGGTCGATCATGATCGCTCTTGCCGATATCACGGTTGATGTCAAGACGGTTCTCGGCTACATCGAGGGAGACGACGATGAAGAGGAAGAGGAAGATCTTCCCGACTCGTGAGGCGTACCGGGCCTGGCTCGAGTCAAGGGAGGCGCTCGAGCGCGAGCTCCGGGCACACGTAGCCCGGATCGACGCCGAGCTGGCCGCGAAAGCGAAATAGCGTCCGGGTAGCCGAGCGCTTGCGGCTCCGGGTCAAGCGATCCGGGAGCCGGCGCACCCGCCATGTCCATTCCGGACGACATTGACGAATCTCGTACGACTCGGCATGCTGTGGGAATGCACCGCATCTCCGTCTCCTCCAACGATGTCCGGATCCCCGACCCCGAGCCGGGGCAGGCCGTGCTCGTCACGCGCTACGGCGCGGACAACGTGCGGGCCGTGATCGTGCATCCGGAGGACTTCGCCTGGCTCGAGGTAATCGTCGACACGTACCGGGCCCGGTCGCGGCCGCTCGAGCTCGAGCTCACGGCCGATGACCTCGAGGCGCATGCTGCGACCGACCGGGACGACGAGCCGTGGGATGAGCTCGACGACGTTCCCGGCACGGAGCCGGCTGCGGTGTGAGTGAAAGCGCGCCGGGTCCCGGACGAGGCTCGATCGTCTGGGCGCTGACGCTGTTCGAGAACGAGGCGCCGTTCCGTGTGGTGGCGCCTGCCGGGGTGCGCGGGAGCCATCGTTCGGTGTCTTCCCTCACTGCCGCTACGCGCATGCCTCGCGGGGTCGAGTTGGCGATCGGCGCGAAGGTGCGGCCCGTCCTCCTGCTGCAGGACCGTCCTCTCGGCAGGCTGCCCGATCTCGTGGCGCTGAAGCTCGCGCGGCTCGGCAAGCTGTCGGCGTCGGCCCGCGCTCGCATCGTCGCGCAGCGCTCGCCGCTGTTCTGGTTTCTGGGGCGCGACCCTGCACGGTACGGGCTCCGGCAGGAGGCTGCGATAGACGTCGCCTCGATTGTCCGCATTCATCCGAGCGCGATCACCGGCGGCCCGGTCGCGCTGCTGGACGACGACGTGATGGCCGAGGTGGGGGAGAGGCTCGTACGCGTGCTCGACCTCGACCTCTCGGCGCTCGTGCGCCGCGAAGCCGCCGCGATTCTGCGCGAAGCCCTCGGCCGATAGGCGCGAGCCGATGACACGCGTGCCGAGGTCGTTCGCGGGTGGCCGCTGCGGACATCTTGCGCCACTTCAGTCGCTCAGGCATCGTGATTGCGTGGATGAAGAACAGGGGATCTACCGCGACGAGGTCCGTGTGATGATGGGCGCGTTGGCCGACATCTACGTCGACACCGGTCGCATCCTGGCGACTCTCGGCGACGAGGAGGACGGTGATGAAGAGGAAGAAATGGACTCCTGAGGAGTGGCGCGCATGGCGCGCGGCCCGCCAGGCGCGGCTTCGAGAGCTTCGTCGGTGCATCGCGCGGATCGACGCCGAGCTGGCGGCGAGAGGGAAGTAACAGCTGCGCGGCAGTACCGTAGTGGGGTGATCGACCTCCACTCTCATGTGCTCCCGGCGCTCGACGACGGCGCCCGCAATCTGGACGAGGCGCTCGCGATGGCGCGTTCCATGGTCGAGGACGGGGTGTCGGTCGTGGCGGCGACGCCGCACGTGCACCCCAGGTACCGCACGCCCGTAGGGGAGATGGAGCGCGCGCTCGGTGAGCTGCGCTCTGCGCTCGCCGTGGCCGGGATCCCGCTGGAGGTGCTGCCGGGCGGGGAGATCGCGCTCGACGAGCTGCCCGGGCTGTCGGCGGACGAGCGTGGGCGGTTCGGCCTCGGCGGCAATCCGCGGCTGCTGCTGCTCGAGTTCCCGCTGTACGGCTGGCCCCTCGGGCTCGAGACGACGTTGCACGAGCTGGGCCGGGAGGGGATCGTGTGCGTGCTCGCCCACCCGGAACGGAACCCCGACGTCCAGGAGCTGCCGGAACGACTCGAGCAGCTGGTCGCGGCGGGTGCCGTGCCGCAGCTGACGGCCGCCGCGGTGGACGGGCGCATGGGGAAGACGCAGGCGCGGTGCGCGTTCGCGCTGCTGGAACGGGAGCTCGCGTTCCTGGTCGCGAGCGACGCCCACGCGCCCGACGTGCGGGGCGCCGGGCTGTCGGCGGCACGCCGCGCGGTCGGCGACGAGGCGCTCGGGCACTGGCTCACCGAGGACGTGCCGGCGGCGCTGCTCGCCGGCGCTCCGCTGCCCGCGCGGCCACTGCGGCGGAAGCGGCGGCTGTTTGGTAGATAAGGAGGCCGGGGGGGAGAACGGGCCCCGGGGTGGGGCTTGCGCTTTGCTCCGGGGCTCGACCGCCTGCCGTCACACGGGTCGCCTGCGCCTCCGATCTCGCTCCGCCTCCCCCTCCGGTCGGCCTGGGGCGTACAATGGCGCGTCAGACGTCGTTTCTTCGGAAAGAGCGGCCGGCGCGCCATCGCGCGCATTGTTTGCCGAACGCGTTCGCGGGATAAAGGA
>DAIOGR010000208.1:0-4581 GCA_036745155.1 Gaiella sp. | reverse complement strand
CCTTCTGGATGTCGATCAGGTTGGGGAGGTCGAGGACGTGCTTCAGGCGTGAAAAAGTCTTGCGCGCGCGCGGCGCGACAGCAGTGCTGCTCAAAATGCGACAGCCTCCCTTAACGGCGTGCAGAGTCGGAGGAGCGAGAGCTCGGGCGGAACCTCGAAGAATAACGGACACGCATGCTTCACCGCAACCGCTGGGTGCGGTGGCGGCGAAGCGTCCGCACTGGACTGTAGCTGAAACGAACAGCGCCGTGGGTGTCTCCCCTGCCGTTCCGGGAGACACCCACGGCTCCGTTTCGCGTCGACAACGTCCGGATCACGACGTCCGGTGCGCGTCGACACCGTCCGGACCTCGACGTCCGGTGCGCGGTCACTGTCTCGGCAGATGATCGGAGAAGCGGGTGTCTCCCGAGAAGGCCGGGGAGACACCCGTTTCGCTGTTCTTGTTGCTCGGTTTACTTGAGCTCGACGCTGGCCCCTGCCTCTTCGAGCTCGGCCTTCATCTTCTCGGCCTCGTCCTTGGTGACGCCCTCCTTGACGGCGTTCGGGGCGCCGTCGACGACGTCCTTGGCCTCCTTCAGGCCGAGGCCCGTGATCGCGCGCACCACCTTGATCACCTGGATCTTCTTGTCGCCCGCCCCGGTGATCACGACATCGAAGGAGTCCTTCTCCTCCGCGGCGGCGCCAGCGTCCCCGCCGCCCGCCGGGGCGGCTGCGGCGACCGCCATCGGAGCGGCGGCGGTGACGCCCCACTCCTCCTCGATCGCGTTCTTCAGCTCGACGAGCTCGAGCACGGTCATCTTGCCGAGCGTCTCGAGCACCTTCGCGGTATCTGTGGCCATCGTGTTCGCGTCCCTTTCGGTCAGTGTCTCTGGTCGTGTGGCTGGTCGTACGAAGGGCGAGGAGCGACTCGCCCCTACGACTCCTCTTGGCTGGTCTCGGACGTCTCGGCGGCAGGCTCTCCGGCCTCCGCCTCGGCGGTGGGCTCGTCCTCGACGGTTGCCTCGGCCGCTGCCTCCTCTGCAACCTGCTCGGCCTCGGGCTCGACGGCCACTGCTGCGGCGGGCTCAGACGGAGCTGGCTCGTCCGCCGCGGCCTCCTCCACAGCGGTCTCCTCGGCGACGGCCTCTTCGGCCGGCGCCTCCACCACGGCTGCGACTGCACCCGAGGTGTCGCCCTGCTCTTCCAGCTGCTTGATGCGGGCGTCGATCAGGCCCACGAGGTTCTGGACGGGAGCGTTCAGCACCGCCAGCAGCTGCGTCAGCGGAGCGATGATGATGCCCACGAGCTGGGCCTGCAGCACGTCGAGCGGCGGCAGCTTCGCGAGGGTCTCCACCTCGGCGTCGGTGATCGTCTTGCCCGACAGCACGCCGCCCCGCAGGGCGAGGATCTTCGTCTCCCTGGCTGCGTCGCTGAGCGCTTTGGCCACGGCAACCGGGTTGCCCTCGGCCTCCACGAACGCGATCGCGGTGGGCCCTTCGAGCATCGCGAGCAGCGCGTCGGTGCCCGCCTCCTCCGCCGCGCGGCGGGTCAGCGTGTTCTTGACCACGGTCAGCTTCGCCCCGTGCTTCAGCAGCTCGATGCGCAGCTTCGCGAGCTGCGCGTTCGTCAGCCCGCGGTAGTCGGCCACGATCAGCGAGTCGGCCGAGGCGAGCCGCGAGGCGAGCTCCCGGACGACCTTCTCCTTGTCAGCTTTCTGCACAGTCATTTCCTCCGGAAATGACTAGGCCCGCTCGAGGCGGGCCGGCGGGGACGCCCCCTGGGCGTCACCGAGACCCCGCCTCGGCTGGACTTCCGCCCTTGCGGGCTGCCAGCTGTCTTCAGCGGTCTAGTCGGGTTAGGCGTTAAACGGTAGCAGCCTCCGCGGGGGCTTCCGAGCCGGCGGAGCCTTCCAGCTCCTCCAGGATGCCGCGGACGCGCAGCGGGTCGACGTGCAGGCCCGGGCCCATCGTCGTCGTCAGCGTGATGCCCTTGATGTAGCGGCCCTTGGCGGCGGCGGGCTTGACGCGGACGATCTCCTCGACGAGCGCCGCGTAGTTCTCGAGCAGCGCCTTCCCGTCGAAGCTCTTCTTGCCGATCGCCACGTGCACGTTGGCGCCGCGGTCCGTGCGGTACTCGAGCTTGCCGGCCTTCGCGTCGTGGACGGCCTTCGCCACGTCGAAGGTGACGGTGCCGGTCTTCGGGTTCGGCATCAGCCCGCGGGGGCCGAGCACGCGGCCGAGCCGACCGACGTTCCCCATCTGGTCCGGGGTCGCGATCGCGACGTCGAAGTCGAGGAAGCCGCCCTCGATCTTTGCGGCCAGGTCGGCCGAGCCGACGACATCCGCGCCGGCATCCTCGGCCTCGCGCGCCTTGTCGCCCTCGGCGAAGACGGCGACCCGCATCGTGCGGCCGGTGCCGTTCGGAAGCATCAGCGTGCCGCGCAGCTGCTCCTCCGCGTGACGAACGTTGAGGCCGAGACGGAAATGGACCTCGACGGTCTCGTCGAACTTCGCGCCCTCGATCTCCTTCAGGATCCTGATCGCCTCCGCCGGTGAGTACAGCGTCTCGCGGTCGATCTTGGCGCGTGCGGCCGTGTAGCGCTTGCCGTGACTGCTCACGACTCCACCTCGACCTTGTTCTGCTCCGCAGATCCCGAATCCGGTGCGGATTCGGGATCGCGACAACCCCTGAAGCGGCCGCTGACGCGGCCGACGCTCGCGATGTTGCCGTGACTGCTCACGACTCCACCTCGACGCCCATGCTGCGGGCTGTGCCGGCGATCACCTTCATCGCCTGGTCGACGTCGTGCGCGTTCAGGTCGGGCATCTTCGTCTCGGCGATCGAGCGCAGCTGCGCCTGGGTGAGCTTGCCCACCTTGGTGCGGTTCGGCTCGGCGGAGCCGGACTCGAGCCCGAGCGCTTCCTTGATCAGCACCGCCGCCGGCGGCGTCTTCGTGATGAAGGTGAAGGAGCGGTCTTCGAAGACCGTGATCTCCACCGGGATGATGCGACCGTTCTCGTGCGCGGTCTGGGCGTTGAACGCCTTCGTGAACTCCACGATGTTGACGCCGTGCTGACCCAGCGCGGGGCCCACCGGCGGCGCGGGGTTCGCCTGCCCGCCGGGGATCTGGAGCTTGATGAGTGTGAGGACTTTCTTGGCCATATGCGTGAGTGCGGACGGGGCTGCTCGCCCCTCCTCCCGTCTTGTCGTGTTTCACCGGCCCCGAGGGGCCCGTCGGTCAGTCGATCTTCTTCACCTGGTCGAAGCCCAGCTCGACCGGGACCTGGCGCTCGAAGATGTCGACGAGCACCTTCAGCTTCTGGGCGTCGGAGTTGACGTCGACGATCTCGCCGTCGAAGTCCGAGAGCGGGCCGGAGGTCACCTTTACCGACTCGCCGAGGGAGAACTGGGCCTGCGACTTCGCCGCCGGCCCTGCACCCGGGCCCGCCGTGTGCAGGATGCGGTCGACCTCGGCCTGCGACAGCGGCACCGGCTTCGCCCCGGCGCCGACGAACCCCGTCACGCCGGGCGTGCCCTTCACGACCGTCCACGCCTCGTCGCTCAAGTCCATGTTCACGAGCACGTACCCGGGCAGCACGCGCTTCTCGATCTGCACCTTCTGGCCGTCCTTCGTCTCGATCACCTGCTCCGTCGGCACGACGACGCGCCGGAAGCGCGGCTGCTGGTTCATCGAGACGATGCGGTGCTCGAGATTGGCCTTGACCTTGTTCTCGTGCCCCGAGTAGGTGTTGATCACGTACCAGTTGAACATGTGTTCCTCACTGCCCCAGGAGGACGTCGCGGACGAACGGGCGCAGCGCCTGGTCTGCGCCCCAGAGGAACGCGCCGACGATCATGCAGGCGATCAGCACGACGACCGTGCCCTGGATCACCTGGGCGCGGTTCGGCCAGTCGACCTTCTTCAGCTCCGCCCAGGACTCGCGGAGGAAGCCGCCGCGGCGGTGCGCCTCGACCGGCCCCGCCGAGACCGTGGCGCCCCCGCCGCCCGTGGAGGGGCGAACGTCGGGCGTCGACGGGCCGTCGCCGGCTGCCCGGCGGGCGTCGCGCCGCTGCCTGCGCGTCTCGCCGGCCACTAGCGGGTCTCCCGGTGGATCGTGTGGCTGCCGCACCAGCGGCAGTACTTCTTGAACTCGACCCGGTCGGGCGAGTTCCGCTTGGACTTCTGCGTCTGGTAGTTCCGCCGCTTGCACTCGGTGCAGGCGAGCGTGATTGCGACTCGGACTCCGGTGGCCATCTTCTTCTTCTTCTCGTTAGGTCGTGGTGGAAAGGGCTCGCAAGGTAGCGGCGGTAGGACTCGAACCTACGACACGCGGATTATGATTCCGCTGCTCTAACCAACTGAGCTACGCCGCCGAGCGGTCTCGCAGTGTAGCAAGGTGCGAGGGCGAAACCGCCGGGTCGACGAGAGCCGAGGCGGCTTTCGCGAGCCGTCGGACAGTAGCCGAAATCGGGCTTCCCGTGGAGCCGCGCACTCCGACCGGTGCCGCTTCTAGGATCTCCACGTGATCAGGATCCCTCCCCGACAGGGCGGCTGGCTCGAGGTGATCTGCGGGCCGATGTTCTCCGGCAAGAGCGAGGAGA
>DAIOGR010000207.1:0-4587 GCA_036745155.1 Gaiella sp. | reverse complement strand
CCGAGGATGACGTCGCCCGGCACGAGCGTCCGGTGCTCCGGGATCCAGTAGACGACCTCGGTGGCACGGCCGCTCGCGAGCGCCTCGACGCCGCCCGGCAGGCGCTCGCCCGGCCGGAACACGTCGGTGACCGCATCGGTTCGGCGCTGAATCGGCGCCCGCGCCCGGGTCGTCGCGTGCAGGCGGCCGCCGTAGCGGCGGACGATCTCCCCGGCGCTCCGCGCGTGCCAGAAGACGGTGACGAGGACGTGCACCGGCGCGCCCGCGCGTCTGACGTCGCGGTCGAGCGCCTCCCAGAAGCGGGCCGTCTCCGACGCCTCGGACGGGACGAGCGGGTCGATCAGGACGATCGCGCCGGGCGCCTCGTAGTAGACGCACCCGACGTCGTCACGCCACTGGTCGTAATAGGCGGTCCAGCGCCACAGCCCCTCCGCGTAACGGGCGACCTGCATGACAGGTGAGCGTACTGCAGTGCTCGTGGGGCTCGACGTCGGCACGACCGGCGTGAAGGCGATCGCTGTCGCGCCGGACGGCCGGGTGGTCGGCGTGGCCGAGCGAGGGTACCCGCTCTCGACGCCGCGGGCCGGCTGGTCCGAGCAGGATCCGGAGGACTGGTGGCGTGCCGCCGAGGCGGCGCTGGCGGCGCTCGGGCCCCTGGAGATCGCCGGCATCGGCCTCTCGGGGCAGATGCACGGCCTCGTCGCGCTCGACGCTCACGATCGCGTGCTGCGGCCCGCGATCCTCTGGAACGACCAGCGCACCGGCGCAGAATGCGCGGAGATCGAGGAGCTCATCGGGCTCGAGCGGCTGATCGAGCTGACGGGCAACCGTGCTCTCGCCGGCTTCACGGCGCCGAAGCTCCTGTGGCTGCGCCGGCACGAGCCGGACGTCTACGCCCGTATTGCGCGTGTGCTCCTGCCCAAGGACTACGTGCGTCTGCGGCTCACGGGCGAATGGGCGATGGACGTTGCGGACGCGTCCGGGACACTCCTGCTCGACGTCGCCGGGCGGCGCTGGTCGGACGAGGTGCTCGCCGCGCTCGAGATGCCGCGCGAATGGTTGCCGCCGCTGCTCGAGTCGCCCGAGGTCTCGGGTCGGACGGCCGGCGGGATCCCGGTGGCTGCGGGTGCAGGAGACTGTGCCGCGGCGGCGCTCGGTGTCGGGATCGATCGGGCGGGACCGCTCTCGATCGTGCTCGGCACCTCGGGCGTCGTGTTTGCCGCACTCCCCGCGTACGTCGCCGAGCCGCAGGCGCGCGTGCACGCGTTCTGCCATGCGGTGCCCGGCGCCTGGCATGCGATGGGGGTGATGCTGTCGGCCGCCGGCTCGCTGCAGTGGTTCCGCGACCGGCTCGCCCCTGACGTCGGGTTCGCGGAGCTCGTCGCCGAGGCTACGCCGTGGGGGCCGGGCGCCGAGGGCCTGCTGTTCCAGCCCTACCTCGCCGGTGAACGGACGCCTCACGCCGACCCGAGCGCCCGGGGGGCGTTCGTCGGCCTCGAGCTTCGCCACGACCGCGGTGCCCTCGTGCGCTCGGTGCTGGAAGGCGTCTCGTTCGGGCTGCGCGACTCGCTCGAGTTGCTGCGCGGCCTGGGCGTGACGGCCGAGAGCGCTCGCGTCTCGGGAGGGGGCGCCCGGGGCGGGCTCTGGCTCTCGATCCTCGCGTCCGTGCTCGGCCTGCCACTGGAGACGACTGCGGCCGAGGAAGGCTCAGCCTACGGCGCCGCGCTGCTCGGAGGCGTGGCGGGCGGTGTCTACGCCGACGTGCACGAAGCCGTCGAGCGTTGTGTTCGCGTCGCTGCGACGATCGAGCCCGACGCTGCCTGGTCATCCGCCTACGAGGACGTCTACGCGCGCTACCGCGCGCTCTATCCCGCACTCGAGCCCCTGGAGGAGAGATGAGCACATCGCCGGAGGCGGTCACGAGGATCGGCCTGCTCTCGACCGCCAACATCAACCGTGAGATCCTCGCCGGCGCAGCCGCTTCGGACCGGGTGGAGGTGGTCGCCGTCGGCAGCCGCGACCGTGGCAAAGCGGAGTCCTACGCCCGGGAGCACGGCCTCGACCGGGCCCACGGCTCGTACGACGAGCTGCTGGCCGATCCCGGCGTCGACGCGGTCTACATCTCGCTCCCGAATGGGATGCACCACGAGTGGACCATGCGCACCATCGCGGCCGGGAAGCACGTGCTCTGCGAGAAGCCCTACACCCGCGTTGCGGCAGAGGTGGAGCAGGCGTTCGACGCCGCCGACGCGGCCGGCGTCGTGCTGATGGAGGCGTTCATGTACCGCCACCACCCGCAGACCCTGAAGGTGCAGGAGCTCGTCGCGGGCGGCGCCGTCGGCCGTCTCTGCGCGGTGAAGACGACCTTCACCTTCCCGCTCGCCGACCTGTCCAACGTGCGGGCGCTGCCGGATCTCGACGGCGGGGCCCTGATGGACGTCGGCTGCTATTGCGTCAGCGGCATCCGGGCGCTCGCGGGCGAGCCGCAGCACGTCCGGGGCGAGCAGGTGACCGGCCCGACCGGCATCGACATGGCGTTCCACGGGACGCTGCGCTGCGCGGACGACGTCGTAGGCCAGTTCGAGGCGTCGTTCCGGTCGCCGAAGCGGCAGCGCCTGGAGGTCGTCGGCGAGGACGGGGTGCTCACTGTCGAGGCGCCGTGGCGGGTCGACTGGGGCGGCGGGGTCACGCTTTCGCGACGTGCAGGCGGGGAGGAGGCAGCGAGCGTCGAGGTGATCGAGCTGCCGGAGGCCAACGCCTACCGGCTCGAGCTCGAGAACCTCGCCGACGCGATCCACGGGCGCGCACCCCAGCTGCTCGGGCGCGCCGACGCGCTGGGACAGGCGCGGACGATCGAGGCGCTGTACGTCTCCGCCGCCGAGGGCCGGAAGGTCGAGCCGGGGCGTTGAGCAATCCGATCGCGGCGGTGCCGCGAAGAACTGCATGTACGGCAACCCACGACGTCCAGGGAGTCAGCTTGAGAGCCATCGCACCAGCACTCGCAGCCGCAGCCGCGGCACTTGTGCTCGCGCTACCCGCGAGCGCGGCCACACCCGTCTTCAAGGGGACTGTCGGTCCCGGCTTCACCATCTCGATGGCGGCGAAGCCGACCAAGCCCGGCAAGATCACCTTGACGATCTCCGACAAGGCGAGCATTCACGACTTCCATCTGCGCGGCCCCGGAGGCAAGGAGATCACCGCCTTCGACGTGAAGGCGAAGAAGAACGTCAAGTCGGTCGCGACCTCCGTCAGCGGGACCGGCACCAGCTCGTTCATCTTCACCCTCAAGAAGGGCACGTATACGTTCGTGTGCGATCCGCATTCGAGCTCGATGAAAGGCTCCTTCACCGTCAAGTGAGCAACCTGTCCTGCGGGGCGGGGCCAGCGCCTCGCCCCGCAGCACAGGCCACCTCCCTGCGGGGCGAGGCGCACCTCGCCCATTCGTGTCGTGAGCGCCGTCCCTACGCGAGCGGGATGGGCTCGATCGTGCCGTCGGCGATGCGCCAGGCGGCGAGCTCGTCGGTGCGCACCGTGTAGATCAGGTACGGCTGCCCGGCCCAGAGCCCGATGTTCTCGACATCGGTGCGCGAGGGCCGCGGCGGCGACGAGACGTGCGAGTGGAAGACCGCCTGCAGGAGGTCGCGGTCGTTGAGCTCCGCCCAGGCGACCGGGTCGAGCTGGAGCTGGAAATGGTACGGCGACGGCGAGGCGTTGACGCCGGGGACGTACTCGACCGCCGTGTCACCCTCGAAGAGGACGAGCCCACACGCCTCGTTGGGAAGCTCCGCCCGGGCATGCTCCGCGAGGGCGCGCCGCACGCCGCCGGGGACTACCACCAGACGGTGCGTTCCATGGACTCCTCGAGCGCCTCGTCCGAGGCGTCCCAGAAGTCCGCGGAGATGTACTTCCAGCCCGCGTCTGCGAGCACCGTGACGATCACGCCCTCGTCCATCTCCTCCGCGATGCGGCGGGCGACGTGGACGGCGGCACCGCACGAGACGCCGGCGAAGATTCCCTCGAGCTCGAGCAGCGCACGCACGCCGCGCACCGACTCCTCGTTCGACACGAGCACCTTCCGGTCGAGCTTCGACACGTCCAGGATCGGGGGCACGTACCCGTCCTCGAGGGAGCGCAGGCCCATCACGGGGTCTCCCGGAAGCGGCTCGGCCGCGGCGACGACGAGGTCCGGGAACGACTCGCGCAACCGCTCGCCCGTGCCCATCAGCGTGCCGCCGGTGCCGAGACCCGCCACGAGCACGTCGACGCGGTCGAGCGCGTCGGCGATCTCGGCTCCCGTGCCCTCGTAGTGGGCGCGCGGGTTGGACGGGTTCGCGTACTGGAAGGGCATGAAGTAGTGCGGGTCGCGCTCCGCCATCGTCAGAGCGAGCCGGACGGCTCCGTTCGAGCCCTCGGCGCCGGGCGACAGCACGATCTCCGCCCCGTACAGGCGGAGCAGGCGCTTGCGCTCCTCCGTCGCGTTCTCCGGCATCACGCAGGTGAGCGGGTAGCCCTTCAGCTTCGCCACCATCGCGAGCGAATGGCCGGTGTTGCCCGACGTCGGCTCCAGCAGGTGCCGGCCCGGCTGCA
>DAIOGR010000206.1:2184-4590 GCA_036745155.1 Gaiella sp. | reverse complement strand
GTCAGCTCGTTGCGAACGTCCCACAGCTCCGGGTACTCGACGCGGTGGATCAGGCGGCCGAGCACCTCGACCGGTGTGCCCTGCGTCCCGATCACGTGCTCGCCGATGATCCGCGCGACGACCCGGTAGTGGCGGATGCGCCACGTCTGCAGCCACTCGTCCAGCTCCATCAGCGCCTCTGCCAGCTGGTAGAGATCCTCGTGCTCGCGCCCGCGCACGTACACCTCCGCCAGCGTGAGGCCGGCCTCGTCGCGCGCGGCGTGGAACGCCTCGCCGAGCCGCGCCATGGCCGGCCGCAGCTCCTTCACGCCGGGGGAGTCGAAGCCGGAGCCGTGGCCGAGCACCTTGCGGATCTCCTGGTACTCCCACGGCGACATCTGCTCGAGCATGTCGAGCTGAGCTGTCACGTACCGCAGGCAGAGGCTCGCCCGGCGCAGCAGGCGGAGCGCCCCGGGCACGTCGTGCTCGCGCACGAGAGCCGCCGCGGCGCCGGTGTCGTTCCAGGCCAGCTTCAGCCACAGCTCCGACGACTGGTGGACGACCTGGAACAGGAGCTCGTCGCGATGCACCCACATGTCCGGTCCCTTCTGCAGGGCGAGCAGCTCCTCCGTGTTCAGGTAGCGCTCGTAGTCGGTGCGGGCCTCACCCGCCAGCACCGGCCGGTTGAGGGGCGGCTCCCACGTCTCCTCTGCGCCGTCGCCCTGCATGCGGGAGAGCATACTCTCAGGGATGTCCGATCTCTTCGCAGACGCGGCGGCTGTCCGGCAGGTGGAGACGGCACCGCTGGCCCAGCGCGTCCGGCCGCGCGGCCTCGACGAGCTCGTCGGCCAGCAGCACGTCCTCGGCAGGGGGTCGGCGCTCCGGCTCGCGATCGAGCACGACCGGCCGCCGTCCATGATCCTCTTTGGCCCTCCCGGAGTCGGCAAGACGACCCTGGCGCGTATCGTCGCGGAGACGACGGGCGCCGCCTTCGAGGAGCTGTCGGCCGTCTCGGCGCGTGTCGACGACGTGCGCGGGGTGCTGCAACGTGCCCGCGAGCGGCTCGGCGGCTCGGGACAGCGGACGATCCTCTTCCTGGACGAGATCCACCGCTTCAACAAGGCGCAGCAGGACGCTCTCCTCCCCGCCGTCGAGAGCGGGCTCGTGACGTTGATCGGGGCGACGACGGAGAACCCGTACTTCGAGGTGAACTCGGCGCTCCTGTCGCGCTGCGCGGTGTACGAGCTCGAGTCGCTCTCGGACGAGGAGTTGGGCGCTGTCGTCGCCCGCGGCGCGGCGGACCTCGGGATCGAGGTGACGCCCGCCGTCACCGAGGCGATCGTGCGGCGGGCCGGAGGGGATGCGCGCAGCGCGCTCGGGGCGCTCGAGCTCGCCTGGGACACCGCGCGCACCGAGGGAGTCCCCCTCGAGGAGCGGCACGTAGCGGACTCCGCCCGTAAGCGGCCCCTGCGCTACGATCGCGCGTCCGACCAGCACTACGACTTCGCGTCCGCCTTGATCAAGTCGGTGCGGGGCGGCGACGTCGATGCGGCCGTGTACTACCTCGCGGCGATGCTCGAGGGGGGCGAGGACGCCCGCTTCATCGCACGACGCCTCGTCATCCTGGCCTCCGAGGACATCGGCAATGCCGACCCGAGAGCGCTCGTCGTCGCCGTCGCGGCGGCTGGCGCGGTGGAGCACGTGGGGCTCCCCGAGGCCCAGCTCAACCTCGCACAGGCGACTGTCTACCTCGCCCGTGCGCCGAAGTCGAATGCGTCCGCCGAGGCCATCTGGCAGGCCCGGAAGGATGTGCGCGAGCGCGGCAACCTGCAGCCGCCCCCGATGCTGCGCGACACCCACTACCGCGGTTCCCGCGACCGCGGGCACGGGGAGGGGTACGTCTACCCGCACGCCGACCCGGTCGGCTTCGAGCTCGACTACCTCCCGGAGGAGCTGCGCGGCCGGACCTACTATCGTCCCTCGGGACACGGAGAGGAGACCGCGGATGGCGATCGGAACGGGTGAGCAGGCGCCGGACTTCGACCTGGAGGAGGCCTACGGGCGTCCTCGCGTCCGCCTGTCCGACTTCCGCGGCAAGCGCAACGTGCTGCTGGTCTTCCACCCGTTCGCGTTCACGCCGCTCTGCGCCGAGGAGGCGCTGGACCTGCAGGAAAACCTGCAGTCGTTCCACGACGCCGGGACCGACGTCGTCTTCGTCTCGTGCGACACGTCGGCTGCACGCCAGGCCTGGAAGGAGCAGCTCGGAGCGACGTACACGTTCGCCTCGGACTTCTGGCGTCACGGCGCCACGGCCAAGGCGTACGGCGTCTTCAACGAGGAGACCGGCGCACCCGTCCGCGGGACGTTCCTGATCGACCAGGACGGCGTCGTGATCTGGTCGCTCGTCAAGTCGCCGGACGTGCGGCG
>DAIOGR010000206.1:0-2084 GCA_036745155.1 Gaiella sp. | reverse complement strand
CGGCGGGCGGCCAGGAACGTGAGGACGCTTCATGTCGAGTCGTGGGGGGAGGCGGACGCTCCACGGGCTGTCTTCCTGCACGGCATCACGGGGCACGGCCGCCACGCGCAGGGGCTGGCCGCGGGCTGGCTCGCCGCGACGCACCGCGTGCTGGCGCCGGACCTGCTCGGGCACGGCTCCTCACCGTACGAGCCCCCCTGGGACATCGGCTCGCAGCTCGAGGTGATCGTGGCGAGCGTCGGCCACGAGCCGGCCGCGTGGATCGGCCATTCCTACGGGGGGCGGCTCGCCTTCGAGCTCGCCGCCCGCCGTCCCGAGCTCGTGGAGCGGCTCGTCCTGCTCGACCCGGCCATTCACCTCGACCCGGCCGTCGCGCTGCACGTGGCGGAGGGAAGCAGGGTGGAGCGCTCGTACGGCTCGTTCGAGGAGGCGGTCGAGCAGCGCTATGTCGAGAGCGCGCTGTCGTCGGCCCCGCGCGTGCTCGTCGAGGACGAGCTGCGGGAGCACCTCGTCCCATCGGAGGACGGGCGCTGGCGCTATCGCTACTCGCAGGCGTCCGTGGTCGCGGCCTACGGCGAGATGGCGAGCCAGCCTCCGCCGTTCACCGAGGTGAAGGCCCCCACCTTGCTCGTGCTCGGCGACCGCTCCTACCTGTCGTACGACCACCTCCTGGATGCGCACCGCGCCGCGGCCGGCGACCTGCTCGAGGTGGCGGTCGTCGAAGGAGGGCACACGGTCCTGTGGGACGCGCTCGAGGCCACCGCGGCCGCGATCGCGCGGTTCCTCGCGGCCGACGTCTCCTAACGCCCGCCGTCAGTCGACGTAGTACTCGTCCGCGATCGCGAGCACGTCGTCGAGGACGGCCACACCCTCCTCCGCCTCGGCTTGCGTGATCGTGAGCGGCGGGCAGACCATGATCACGTTCCAGTGGGTCATCAGGTAGAGGCCCCGCTCGAGCGCCGCCTTCGCGAGCCTGGCCACCGGCGCGGCCGCCTCGCCGCCGCCGTTGAACGGCACGAGCGGCTCACGCGTCTCGCGGTTCTTGACGAGCTCGAGCCCCCAGAAGCAGCCCAGCCCCCGCACCTCGCCGATCGACGGATGCCTTGCCTGCAGCCCGGCGAGAGCTGTGCCGAACCAGTCACCCATGGCGGCGGCGTTCTCCACCACACCCTCGTCCTTGAAGATCTCGATCGACGCGACGGCAGAGGCGCAGGCGAGGGGGTGGCCGGAGTAGGTGAGGCCGCCGGCGAAGAACCTGTCGCGCACCCAGTCGGCGATGGGCTCGCGGATGATCATCGCGCCCAGCGGGACGTAGCCGGAGTTGATCCCCTTGGCGACGGTGACGATGTCGGGCACGACGTCCCAGTGGTCGACGGCGAACCACTTCCCGGTGCGGCCGAAGCCTGCCATCACCTCGTCGCAGATGAGCACGATCCCGTGCCGGTCGCAGACCTCGCGGATCGACTGCAGGTAGCCGCGCGGCGGCGGCAGGATGCCGTTCGTGCCGGTCACCGTCTCGAGGATGACGGCAGCCACGGTGTGGGCCCCCTCGTACTGGAGGATCTCCTCCAGGTGGGGCGCCCCGGTGCAGACCGGGCAGGGATCCGGATGGCCCGCCGAGCATCGGTACGGATACGGGTCGAACATACGGACGACACCGGGCATGCCGGGCTCGATCGGCCAGCGGCGAGGGTCGCCGGTGAGGGTGACGGCGGCGTTCGTGGCACCGTGGTAGGAGCGGTAACGGGCGATGACCTTGTGGCGCCCCGTGTACCAGCGGGCGAGCTTGATCGCGTTCTCGTTCGCCTCGGCGCCGCCGTTCGTGAAGAAGGACATGGAGAGGTCCCCGGGGGTGACCTCGGCGAGCAGCTCGCCGAGGCGCGAGCGCGACTCGGTGGCCATGGGCGGCCCGATCGTGCACAGCTTCTCGGCCTGCTCCTTGATCGCCTCGATCATCCGCGGGTGCTGGTGCCCGAGCGAGACGTTGACGAGCTGTGATGCGAAGTCGAGGTAGCGCTTGCCGTCGTAATCCCAGAAGTGGCGCCCCTCGGCGCCGGCGACGGCGATCGGGTTGATCGCGTTCT
>DAIOGR010000205.1:0-4592 GCA_036745155.1 Gaiella sp. | reverse complement strand
CTCCCGCTGATGGAGCGCGTGACCGGGATCGGTGGGTTCTTCTTCCGCTCGAGCGACCCCGAGTCGCTCAGCCGCTGGTACGCGACGAACCTGGGCGTGGAGCCGCCGCCACAGACCTACGGGGGCACCGTGTGGACGCAGGAGGCCGGGGCCACCGTCCTCGCTCCGTTCCCGAGCACCTTCGAGGGCGTCCCGCTCGGGCCTTCGGGTTGGGGACTCAACTTCCGCGTCGGGAATCTCGACGCGATCGTGGAGCAGCTTCGGGGAAACGGGGTCGATGTGACCGTCGACGCAGAGGTGTATCCGAACGGCAGATTCGCCCAGCTCTCCGATCCGGAGGGCAACGCCATACAGCTCTGGGAGCCCACCTAGCAACGACTGAGGGCCGCCGTCGACGGCCCTCAGCCCTGTACGGCTTTCGCCAACTCAGACGCCTCCGAAGGGCGATCTCAAGGGTGTGTGCCCCAATCGATGAAACGGGGCTTGGTCGAGCTCAGCTTGGTGATGAGCCGCATGTTCCTACCGTTGCGGTCGAGCGCGGCGAGCGCGTAGCGGTCACCCTTCTCGAACCGGAACACGATCTGCTTGCCGTCAGGCGAGAACGAGCCGGCGAAGGCGTTCTGGGTGGGGCTCTCGAAGTGGGTAAGCTGGATGGCGCCGGTGCCGTCGGGGCGGATCAGGACGAGGTTCGCCCCCTTGTTCGGATTGGCCCAGTCGGCGTTGGTGGTGATCACGATCCGCTTGCCGTCGGGCGACCAGTCGTGCTTGATCGCAACCTCCCAGGAGTAGGAGGTCAGCTGCTTCAACCCGGTGCCGTCGGGTCGCACCCGGAACAGCGCCTGCGCGACTTCGTTCTTGTTGATCCGGACGAACGTGATCCACTTGCCGTCGGGCGAGAAGTTCGGGTCGGCGTAGTGCGGCTCGTCGTTGGCCGTGAGGTGGAGGCGGGGCGACACCTCGCGGACGCCCGTGCCATCGGCTCGCTCGACGACGATCACGCCGTAGTCGTCGGCCGTGATGGTGTTCTCGTCGTGATGCACCTCGCGCGCAGCCACGATCAGTCTCCCGTCGGGCGAATACGTCGGGTCGCCTTCGAACAGGAGCCGCTGGTCGGGCGTGACGGCCCGCACGTCGCTCCCGTCGGCGTTCATCGTGTACACACCGGCATGCGGGTAGGGGAGGTCGCGCTCGAACGCGATCCGCTGCCCGTTGGGCGACCAGTCGGGGTCGAGGGCATCGCTGCCGTCACCGAAGTTGGTGACCTGCTTCAGCCCCTTCCCGTCCGGTCCGATCGTGAACAGCCGGTAGTGCCCGGCCACCTCCGCGCCGTAGGCGATCCTGCCGTTCTTGCCCCGCGCCGTCGCCTGCGACGCCTGCGCCACCACGAGCGCCGCCGTCAGGACGAGACCGAGAGCCCCGAGCGTGAGCGCACGACGTCCGCGCGCGAATCCGAACAGCCACGTCATGATTCGTCTCCTCTCGTACCGGTGTTCCGATCGGCGTCGCGTAGCCGCGTGAGCGCGAGGCATCCGTAGGCGGTGAGCGACAGGCCCGCGCCGGCGAGCACGCCGATGCCGGCGTCCGACCAGTGAAAGCCACCTCGCTCGACCTTGACGACGACCGGTGTGGTGTGTTGCCGACCGGCTGCCCTCACGTCTGCGCAGGCCGCGAGGGAGAGGGCGAGAACGAGCGCCCAGCCGATCAGTCGTTGGTGCGTGCGTGCCATGCCGGGCACGCTCGCTCGGGTCGCTTAACGACGGCGCCCGCAGCGCTTAACACCCGGTAGAGACGGCGCTATGAAGCAGCCGGAGGTCGGGCGTATCCTGCCGACTGTGGCGGCCGCGTCGAAGCTCGAGATCCGCGCGCTCGGCGATCTCGTCGTCCTGATCGACGGGAACCCCGTCACGTTTCGCGGGCCCAAGCAGCGTGCGCTTCTCGCCGCGCTCGTGCTCGAGCGAGGTCGGCGCGTCTCGGTCGACCGTCTCGCCGAGGCGGTGTGGGCGGGCGCGGCGCCCGAGACTGCCCAGAAGAACATCCAGGTCTACGTCTCCGGCCTTCGCAAGGCGCTCGGCGACGAGCGGATCCGCACGCACGGCCGGAGCTACGAGCTCTCGGTCGCCCCGGGTGAGGTCGACCTCGATCATTTCGACCAGCTCGTCCGCGACGCGACGGGAGAGCCCTCCGAAAGCGCAGCTTTGCTCCTTTCCAACGCGCTGGGCCTCGTGCGAGGCCGCCCGTTTGGGGACGTGGAGCTCGAGCTCTGGGCCGACCGTGAGGCCGGCCGCATCGAAGACCGGATCCTCGACGTCACCGAGGCTCGAATCGAGGCGGACCTGGCGCTCGGCCGGCACGCCGACCTCGTCCCGGAGCTCGAGACGCTCGTCGAACGGCATCCGTATCGCGAGCGACTGCTCGCCCAGCTCATGCTCGCGCTCTACCGTTCGGGTCGCCAGGTCGACGCGCTCGAGGCCTACCGGCGTGGTGCAGAGCGCATGCGCGACGAGCTCGGCCTCGAGCCCGGTCGGCCACTCCAGCGGCTCGAGTCGTCGATCCTGCGCCAGGACGAGGAGCTGGACGCCCCGGCGACGGCGAGAGACGTCACGGGAATCGCGCAGCGACGACGCGCATGGAGGCTCGCCACGGCCGGTGCGGTCTCCCTCGTCGTTGCAGCAGCCGCTGCGGCAGCGATCGTGATCACCCGTAGCGACTCGAAATCGCTCGCGTCGATCCCCGAGGGGATCGCGGTCGTCTCGGCAAGCGACGGGTCGCTGATCGCACACATCCCGACAAGCGAGATCGCCGAGCCGGTCGAGGTGGTGTCGGGGAACGATCACTTCTGGGTCACGAACCTCGCCCCGCCCTCGACGATCGAGCTCGATCCGGCCACCGGCGCGATCGTGCGCCGCCTCGGCTCGCCCTTCCCTGGCGAGCCCGGCTGGGCGCTGCCCGACGGGCCCGTGGTCTGGTTCACGTTGCGCCGGGAGCTCGTGCGCGTGAACCTCGCGGAGGAGCGGGCGGTCGATCGCTTCACGCTCGTCCGGGACAAGAACCGATTCGGACTGGCAACGGTCGCGCGCTGCGCCGGCTCCCTGTGGGTGGCGAGCAACGAGGAGGGGGAGGTCATCCGCGTCGACCCGGAGACGGGCACGGTCGAGAAGCGCCTCCCGATCCAGTACCCCTGGGCGATCGGCTGCGGTGACGGCGGTCTCTGGGTGACGTCCGACGCCGTGGGGGTGCGCCGGATCGATCCGGCGACGAACAGGTTCGTGGCCACGGCCGACGTGCCGCCGCCGCACGACACCGTCGCGGTGGGCGGGGGCTACGCGTGGACGTCGAACGAGATCAACGGGACGGTCTACAAGATCGATCGCGCCGGACGGATCGTCGCGACGTACGAGACCGGCGACGGGGCCCACCAGGTCACGTTCGACGGCGGGAAGGCATGGGTCGCCAACCAGGATGTGGGGACGGTCACCGGGATCGATGCCGTCACCGGTACCGAGCAGACGTTCCGTTTCGGGCATCCGGTCCAGTCTGCTGCGGCCGCGGACGGCAAGCTTCTCGTCGAGCTTCTGCCGGGGCGGAAGTTCGAGGACCGGATCGCGGATCTGCAGGGCCGGGTCGCCAAGCTCATCGTCCCGGTGTACGTCTTCGACCCTCCGGATCCGGCGCTCGCCTGGAACCCGTGGATGCACGCCGTCGAGCGGGCGACCTGCTCGCAGCTGCTCGGGCACTCGATCGGCGACGGGCTTCGCGGCGACGAGCTCGTCCCCGATCTCGCCGGGTTGCCGCGCGTCAGCGCCGACGGGAAGACGTACACCTTCACCGTCGCCCCGGGACGGCGTTTCGCACCGCCGTCCAACCAGCCGGTAACGGCCGAGGCGGTGCGGTTCTCGATCGAGCGAGCGCTGTCGCCGACCCTCGCCACCGACGTGCCTGCGCTGCGCTTTCTCAGCGACCTCGTCGGAGCGAACGAGGTGCATGCGGGGAGAGCGCCCCATGTCAGCGGGATCCACGTGTCGGGAACGACGATCTCCTTCACGCTGACGCGGCCGTCCACGGACTTTCCCGAGCGCATCTCGCTGCCGTTCTTCTGCACGGTGCCCGTCGGCACTCCCACTCCCGAGGGGGGCCTGACGGAAGCGCCGCCGAGCGCGGGCCCCTACGTCGTGAGCGGCGGCCTCAACGGCGAGTACCTGATCCTTAAGCGAAACCCGAACTACGCCGGACCGCATCGCGCGAAGCTGAACGCGATCGCGTTTCGCGAGGGGATCTCGCCCGAACACGCCGTTGCACGGGTGCGCTCCGGCGGGTGGGACGGGGCCATCCTCGACGACGACCTGCTCGCTGCGGATGGAGTCGCCGCCCGCGAGGCGCACGCGAGCGGCGGACGCTTCCGTGCGGAGGAGCTGCTCGTGCGCGGTACGGCCTACCCTGGCGAGAAAGGGGCAATCCACGCGCTCTTCTCGTCCCGGCTCGCCTGCGACACGGTCGACGGCGCCCTCGATCTCGCGGCGCTCTGCGTCCACGAGACCTGACCCGCTGCGAAAGGCCGGGGGTCAGGTCTTCTTCGTTCCATCTGCCCGCGATCG
>DAIOGR010000204.1:0-4593 GCA_036745155.1 Gaiella sp. | reverse complement strand
CGCGCGGCGCCGCGGCGCCACGTCGCGCGGCTGACCGAGCCCTGGGGGAAGATCCCGATCGCCTCCCCCTGCCCGAGCACGGCGAGCGCGGCCGCGATCGCGGCCTCGTCGCCCGCATCGCGCGTCACCGGGATCGCGCCGAGCGCATCGAAGAGGGGGACGAGCGGCCGGCAGCGCCAGAGCTCGGCCTTGCCGAGATAGCGGAGCGGCCGTTCGATCGCCACCGACAGGACGAAAGGGTCGAGCACCGAGACGTGGTTGGCCGCCACGACGACCGGGCCGCGCTCGGGGACGTGCTCGAGGCCCCGCACCTGCAGGCGGTAGACAGCCTCGATGGGCGGCCTGAGCAGCCGGCGCAGGGTCGTGTAGATCAGAAGCTCGGGCGGGTTGCAGGGAACAGCGGCAGCGTGTCGTTCGCCGCCCGGGAGAGCACGATCTGCATGTCGCGCAACGAGCGGATGGCGAAGCCGGCCTCGCAGTAGGCGAGGTAGAAGTCCCAGATCCGGAGGAAGCGGTCGTCGTAGCCGAGGGCGCGGATCCGATCCGTGTTCCGGGCCACGCTCGCCCGCCATTCGCGCAGCGTCCGTGCGTACCCGATCCCGATCTCCTCGACGCTGTACACCTGCAGCCGCGTCGTCGCCACCGCCTGCGCGACCGCCGCGAGCGACGGGAGCAGCGAGCCGGGGAAGATGGTCTGCTGGATCCAGTCGGGCCGGCGCCGGTAGCGCTCGAAGCGATGATCGGGCACCCCGATCGTCTGAACGCATGCGAGCCCGTCCGGAGCGAGCAGCCTGTCGATCGCCGAGAAGTAGGGCTCGTATTCGGCGAGGCCGATCGCCTCGAACATCTCGATCGACACGATCTTCGTGAAGCGCCCGCGCGTGAGCCTGTAGTCCTGTTCCAGGATCTCGATCCGATCCTGCAGCCCCGCGGCGGCGACCCGTTCCCGTGCGAGCGCCGCCTGGCTCGGAGACAGCGTCAGCCCCGTGACGCGGCAGCCGTACTCGCGGGCGGCGACGAGCGCGAAGCCGCCCCAACCGCAGCCGATCTCGAGCACGTGGTCGTCCGGCCCGAGCATCAGCTTCGCTGCAATGTGCCGGTGCTTGGCGAGCTGGGCCTCCTCGAGCGTCAGCTCGGGTCGCTCCCAGTAGGCGCAGGAGTACGTCATCGTCGGGTCGAGCATCAGCGCGAAGAGGTCGTTGCCGAGGTCGTAGTGGGCGTGGATGTTGTCCCTGGCCACGTCGAGGGTCTGGCGCTGCCGTCCCGGTGGCCGCAGCTCCTGGAGCCGGTAGAGACGCTTCAGCACGGGGTGCTCGGCGGTGGTCTCGAGGTTGTGGCCGAGCAGCGAGAAGAGGCCGACGAGGTCGTCGCAGTCCCAGTCCCCGTCGACGTAGGACTCGCCGAAGCCGACGCGTGTCCTCAGCGCGAGCTTCTCCCAGAACACGTCGGGCCGCCGCAGGTCGACGACGATCGACGGCCCGGCGCCGTCGCCGAAGCGCCGGCCCCTCCCGTCGGGGTAGCGGAGCACGACCTCTCCACCCTCGACGGCGGCGAGCGCGCGGAACGCGAGGCGCCGAGCGATGTCACGGGCCGCCTTCACCGCTTCAGCGAGCCCTTCCCCGGCATGAACGGCGGCTTGCGGAAGAACGGCGTCCGCTTCAGCCAGAGGCGAAGCGCCTGCCAGTGGATCCGCGCCGTCACCGTGGCGGGCATGAGCGGGTAGCGCACGAGCACCGAGCGCAGCGCGCGCGCGGTGAGCGGCACGCGGCGGGCCGTCAGCGTGGCGTGGAAGTCCCGCATGCCCTCCTCGTGCACGTCCATGCGGACGTTCAGCTTCGCCCCCGGCTCGCTGAACCACCAGGTGTAGGACTGATCCATCGGCATGAAGGGCGACACGTGCAGCCGCTTGTCCGTCTCGAACACGTGGCGCACCGCGGGCTCTGGCGCGGGCTGCAGCACGTACGGGAGCCGCTCGCCGAACGTGTTGCTCACCTCGGCGACGATGCACACGAGTGACCCGTCCGCGCGCCAGCACCACCAGAACGAGACCGGGTTGAACACGTAGCCGAGCACGCGGAGGTTCGTCAGGACCTCGATGCGGCCGCCCTGCCCGAGCTCGATCCCGTTGGCCTCGAGGGTCGTGTGGATGTCGAGGTGATCGGCGTCGCGGTAGCTCGTCGCCGCTCTGCGGTTCCACCCGAAGAGCGGCAGCGTCCGGTCGAGCAGCGGCAGCTCGTCGAGGTCGATCAGCGTCATGTAGACCGGGTAGCGGAAGACGTGGTCGTGCGGCGAGCGGCGGGCGTGCATCACGGTGCCGACGTACAGCGCCGACCTCACCACTCCACCCCGAATGCGCGGGCCGCTCGCAGGCCTGACGCGATCCCGTCCTCGTGAAAGCCGTTTCCCTGCCACGCACCGGCGAAGGCGGTGGCACGCCGTCCGTTCAGGGAAGGCAGCTCGGCGCTCGCGGCGAGGCTCTCGAAGGTCATCTGTGGATGCGCATACTCGATCACGCGGATGATCGCCTGCGGCTCGATCTCCGCCGTGCGGTTCAGTGTCACGCAGTAGTCGCGCTCGGCGTCGAGCTTCTGCAGGCGGTTGGCGTAGTAGGTGAGCGACGCCCGCTCGGCGAGCCGCCCGCACCCGGGCGACTGGTAGTTCCACGCGCTACGGTCGGAGCTGCGACGGGGGAGCAGCCGCGCGTCCGTGTGCAGCACGGTTTCGTTCCTGGTGGTGCGAAACGCTCCCAGCAGGCGGCGCTCGTCGTCGGACGGATCGGCGAGCAGGGAGAGGGCCTCCGGCGCGTGGGTGGCGACAACCACTCCCTCGAAGCGGCGCACGAGGTCGTCGGCGGTGCGCACGTCGACGCCGTCGGCCGACCGGGTCACCGAGCGGACCGGCGTTCCGAGGTGCACAGGCGCCGCGATCTGCTCGAGCGCGGCACGGACGTACGCGCGACTGCCGCCGGCAACCGTGCGCCAGCGGCGGCGGCGCAGGCCGAGCATCGAGTGGTTGCGGAAGAACTGGAGGCCGAAGGCGGCCGGGAGCTCGAGCGCCCGGCCGGGCGGCGCGGACCAGAGGGCGGCCGTCATCGGCACCAGGTAGTGCCAGCGGAAGGAGTCCGAGTAGCCCTCGTCGCGCAGGAACGTGTCGAAGGTCTTGCCGTCCGTCTCGGCGTCGGCGGCAGTGCGCAGGAAGCGGAGGATCTCTCCGAGCAAGGTGCGGCCGGCTCGCCACGGCCGTCTGCTCGACCACGCGAGCCCGCAACCACAGGTCATCGAGAAGGACATCTCGGAGGCTTTGGTCGCGATGCCGAGCTCGCGGAAGAGCCGTGTCAGGCTCGGGTAGTTCTCCTCGTTGTGGACGATGAACCCGGTATCGATCTCGTGCGAATCAACGGAGACCGTGTTCGTGTGACCGCCCGCGTACGCGTTCGCCTCGAACAGCTCCACCTCGTGCCCCCGCGAGAGCGCGTACGCGGCGCCTAGCCCGGCGATGCCCGTCCCTATGACCGCTATCTTCATCACAGCCTGATTCGTCACTCCCCCGGAACTGGATGACACGATCATGTCCGAGCTAGCAGCCGTCGCGACCGTTCGCGAGCGCACGACCCGCGCCAGCCAGGTGGTCACCCTGCTCGCCGTGGTGATCCCGCCGCTCGGGCTCCTCGTCGCCGCCTTCGGCCTCTGGGGTGTCGCCCTCTCGTGGGTCGACGTGGTGCTCTTCCTGGTGTTGTACGTGCTCACGGGCCTCGGCACCACCGTGGGCTACCACCGCCTCTTCACGCACCGCAGCTTCGAGACCACGAGGCCCGTGCGGGCAGCGTTCGCGGTGCTCGGCTCGATGACGATCCAGGGACCTGTCACGCAATGGGTGACGGATCACCGCAAGCACCACGCGCTCTCCGACCGGGAAGGCGATCCGCACTCGCCCCACGCCGGCTTCGCCCCCACCGCCTGGGGCGCGCTGAAGGGGTTCTGCCACGCGCACATGGGCTGGCTGTTCCACCTGAAGGGGATGGAGCGCGGCGAGCACTACGGCAAGGACCTCTACGACGACACGCTCATCCGGCGCATCGACCGCCTCTACTTCCTCTGGGTGGCCGTCTCGTTCGCGCTGCCGTTCGCGGTCGGGTACCTCGCGGGCGGGCTCAGCTGGCAGCTCGGGTTGCAGGCGCTCGTGTGGGGCGGGCTGATCCGCATCTTCGCCTACCAGCATGCCACCTTCTCGGTGAACTCGATCTGCCACCTGTTCGGGCGCCGCTCGTACCGCTCGCGCGACGAGAGCCGCAACAACTGGGTCGTCGCGGCGCTCACCTTCGGCGAGGGCTGGCACAACAACCACCACGCGTTCCCCGCGTCGGCGCGCCACGGGCTCGACCGCTTCCAGGTGGACATCGCCTGGTGGACGATCAGGGCGCTCGAGCGGCTGGGCCTCGCCTGGGACGTGCGCCTGCCGAGCGAGAGCCAGCGCTCGCGACGACGGCTGGCCGCCGGCGCCGACGCGCAGTAGGGGCCTGCACGTCGGCCGGGCAGGGCGCTAGTGCGGCGTCTCGTAACGTTGCACCCGAAACCCCGGGCGCGCGAAGCGCGC
>DAIOGR010000203.1:0-4625 GCA_036745155.1 Gaiella sp. | reverse complement strand
CCGGGCGGCTGCTCCCGCTCGCGCAGGAAGCGGGTCAGCTCGGCCGCGAGCGATTCGCCGGTCGGCAGCTCGCCCTCGTCGACCAGCTCTCCCATCGTGTCGGCGCGGCGCTCGAGGTCGGCCACGTATGCCGCCGTCTCGGGGTCGGAAGCGACTGCTTCGCTCACCTGCTCCGCGTACGTCTTCTCGGCCTCGAGCAGCTCCGTCACGTCGATCCGTAGGTCGAGCAGCCCGCCGAGCCGCTCGCACAGAGCCCGAGCGGCACGAGGGCTGGGCGCGAGGGAGACATAGTGCGGGACGGCCGACCACAGGCTGACGGACGGTAGCCCCGCCACCCGGCACGCGTCGTGCAGCACACCGACGATCCCGGTGGGCCCCTCGTAGCGGGAGTGCTGCAGCCCCAGCTCCTCCACGAGCGACGGGTCGCTCGCGGCACCGGTGACCGGGGCCGGCCGTGTGTGCGGCACGTCGGCGAGCAGAGCACCGAGCGTGACGACGAGCTCGACACCGAGCTCCCGGGCCAGCCCGACGACGAGCTCCGTGAAGGTGCGCCAGCGGTAGCTCGGCTCCACCCCGATCAGCAGCACCGCGTCGCGGTCGGCGCCCGTGATGGCGCCGGCGTGGAAGACGTTCTCGGGCCACTCGATGCGGCGTGTCATCCCCTCGTCGAGCGAGACGAGGGGTCGCGTCGTCTGGAAGTCGACGAACCCCTCCGGATCGATGTCGGCGAAACGGTGGGCCTGCCAGAGACGCGTCAGGTACCCGGCGGCGAGCGACGCCGCCTGGCCACCATCGTTCCAGCCCCGGAAGGCTGCGATCAGGACGGGGCGTCTGAGCGTCGGCCGCTCGGCGATCCGCAGCTCGTTCTCCACCCTCGGAGCTTACTCGCCCGCTCTCACGTGGGCACCCCGGCCGGCCGAAGGGACGTCGTCTACGGACCGGGAGGCGAGTGGAGTCGGTGGCCGCCAGAGGGCGTAGGCGACGAACACGGTGAGGATCCAGATCGTGGCCGCCAGTGCGACGTGCGCCAGCACGAGACCCCACGGCAGCGCATTCCGGTACTGCACCTCACCGAGCACCATCTGGGCGAGCAGCACGAACAGGAGCGCCAGCGCGGCCTTCGCGATCCCCGGATATCTGCGCCGAAGGCGCACGAGATACCCGCCCACGAAGAGCAGGACGATGCCGTAGACGGCGGTCGCGCGAACGTGGACGTACACCGTGTCGGTGATCGCGAGCCCGAGACGCCGGATGTCCTCGCCCCCCGAATGCGGCCCGGCTGCCGTGGCGACGCTCCCCGTCACCACGAGCACGGCGCACGCTGCGACCCCTATCGCAGCGCCGGCCCGCACGAGGGCCGTGCCGGCGGCCGGTGAGAGGCCCCGATCGGCGCTCCATGCCTCCACGGCCACCACGACCGCGGCGGCGAGCACGAGGAGCGCAAGCAGGAAATGCGACATCACGGCGACCGGGTGCAGGTCGAGGATGACCGTGATCCCACCGAGCGGTATCTGGGCGACGGTGCCGGCGAACGTGAGCAGGGCGAGCAGGCGCACCCTTGGCGGCAACGAGCGCACACGACGCGCTGCGAGCCAGGTGACGAGTGTGAGCAGGATGCCGGCGAGCGCGACCATGCGGTTGCCGAACTCGATCGCGGCGTGGCCACCCTTCTCCGGGTAGGGCCTGTCGCCGCAGAGCGGCCAGTTGTCGCACCCGAGCCCGGACGCGGTCAGGCGAACGAGGGCGCCGCTCGTGACGACGACGTAGAGCACGAACAGGGAGGCCGCGGCGAGCCGGGCGAACTGTCGGGGAGAGAGCTCGCGCGAGCGGTTCCGCACCCGGTCGAGGGCCATGTCCACGCCGCGATTGTACGCCTGCTCAGAGAAGCGCCACACCGTGGCCGGTCTCGATCGACCCGATCCGGTAGAGCTCGAGGCCACGGTCGCCGAACGTCGCTGCAAGCACCGCCGCCTTGGCGGCCGGCAGCGTGACGAGGAGTCCACCGGCCGTCTGAGGATCGTAGGCGAGCGCCTCGTGCGGCGGCGCTGCCGCGCTGTCCACGTGCCGCTCCGCGTACTCGCGGTTGCGGCGGTCACCACCGGTGCGCACTCCTGCGGCGGCCAGGTCGAGCACGCCCGGGAGCGCCGGCAGAGCCGACCCGTCGACGACCACCCGTACGCCGCTGCGTGACGCTACCTCGTGGGCATGACCGAGCAGCCCGAAGCCGGTCACGTCGGTGACGGCGTTCGGCAGGAAGGGCCTCAGGGCGTCCGCGGCATCCCGGTTGAGAGTCTTCATGGAGGTGACGGCCGCGGCGAGGGCGCCGTCCGGCGCCCGGCCGTCGCGCTGCGCCTGCAGCACGAGCCCGGTGCCCAGCGGCTTCGTGAGGAACACCGCGTCGCCCGGGCGCGCTCCGCTCTTCGACCAGATCGCCTGCGGGTGGACGGTGCCGACGACGGCGAGCCCGTACTTGGGCTCGGCGTCGCGGATCGTGTGGCCGCCTGCGAGGATCGCGCCCGCCTCCCGAACCACCGCGTCGGCACCCGCGAGCACGGCGCCGAGCATCTCGATCGGGAGCTCCTCCGGGAACGCGGTCACGGACAGCGCGAGCAGCGGCGTGCCGCCCATGGCGAACACGTCGTTGAGGGCGTTCGTGGCCGCAATGGCACCGTAGTCCCACGGATCGTCGACCACGGGCGGGAAGAAGTCGACGGTGAACACGAGGGCGCGCTCGTCGTCCAGCCGGTACACGGCGGCGTCGTCGGCCGGGTCGAGCCCGACGAGCAGATCGTCCGACGTTGCGGGGACGAGTCCTGCGAGCAACGTCTCGAGCCGGGCCGCCGAATACTTCGCCGCGCAACCGCCGGCCCTGGCGAGCGAGGTGAGAGAGGGCGCGCTGCTCATCGCACCGAGTGTACGGACCGGGTGCACGCCGGCGTGCGATGGTGTTTGATTGCCCGACAAGGCACGAGAGGAGCCGCGCCGTCGGCGGCGAAACAGAGTGCCTCGGAGAGAAGACTTCCCCCCTCCTCTCTCTCCCCTGACGAGCGAAGGTCGCCATCCCCCCTGGCGGCCTTCGCGTTTTTCGTGAGAGGATCGCGGGCGTGAAGTCCGCGCTCGTCACGGGTGGCTCGTCGGGCATCGGCCTCGCGATCGCCCGCATGCTCGCAGACGAGGGCTTCACGCTGACGCTGGCGGCGCGCAGGCTCGAGCGGCTGCAGGCGGCCCGCGACGAGCTCGGCTGCGCCATCGTCCAGGCAGACGTCTCAGCGGAGGGGGACTGCGCCCGCATCGTCGCCGAGCACGTGCGGCAGCACGGCGGGCTCGACGTTCTCGTCAACTCTGCGGGGGTGGGGATCGCCGGGCTGATCGGCGACGCGCAAACCAAGCACTGGGATCTGCAGCAGGGCGTGAACCTGCGCGGCACGTTCCTGGTCTCCCGCGAGGCGTTGCCGCACCTGCGGCGGACGAAGGGCTACGTGGTCAACCTCGCTTCGATCGCGGGCACGTTGCCGACGCCGGGGCTGGCCGGATATGGGGCCGCCAAGGCCGCGGTGATCGCGTTCACCCGCTCGCTCGACCGCGAGGAGGCGGACAGCGGCGTGCGGGTGACGGCCCTCTGCCCCGGCTTCGTCGACACGCCCATGGCGGCCTGGTCGGGCGTGCCGGGCGAGAAGATGATCCAGCCGCAGGACTGCGCGGAGATCGTGCGCGCGCTCCTCAGGCTCTCACCGTACGCCCGCGTTCCCGTGGTCGTGATCGAACGCGCGGGCGGCGACGTCTGAGGCCGATCGCCGGGGTGTCCAGGCAGGGTGGGGAGACGCCGCGCGCTACGTGTCGGGCTCGGCCTCGTCCATGCCCGCGAGCTCGAGCGGGCCTTCCACGTGCGTGAGGCCGGCACGGCCGTAGAGCTCGAGCTTCCCGCGCGAGTCCTGGATGTCGAGCAACCGCATCGTCAGCTGCCCGATGCGGTCGACGGGGCCGAACGAGCTCTCGACGTTCTCCATCGAGAGGCGCTCGGGATGATAGGTCGAGCTGGGGCTCGTCGTGTCGAGGATGGTGTAGTCGTCGCCACGGCGCAGCTCGAGCGTGACCTCGCCGGTGACGGCGAGCCCGAGCCAGCTCTGCAGGCTCTGACGGAGCATCAGGGCCTGCGGGTCGAGCCAGCGGCCCTCGTAGAGCAGGCGGCCGATCCGCCGGCCCATCGTGCGGTAGTTGTCGATCGTGGCCTCGTTGTGGACGGCGTTGACGAGGCGCTCGTAGGCGATCCAGAGCAGGGCCATGCCGGGGGCCTCGTAGATGCCGCGTGACTTCGCCTCGATGATGCGGTTCTCGATCTGGTCGGACATGCCGAGCCCGTGGCGCCCGCCGATCGCATTCGCGGCGATCACGAGCTCGACCCTGTCGTCGTACTCGACGCCGTTCAGCGCCACCGGCCACCCCTCGCGAAACGCGACGCTCACGGTCTCCGTCTCGATCGGCACGGCGGGATCCCAGTGGGCGACGCCCATGATCGGCTCGACGGTGGACATGGGGCGGTCGAGCAGCTCGAGCTCCTTCGCCTCGTGGGTCGCGCCCCAGATGTTCGCGTCGGTCGAGTAGGCCTTCTCGACGGACGAGCGATA
>DAIOGR010000202.1:2642-4636 GCA_036745155.1 Gaiella sp. | reverse complement strand
GCCAAGGTGCGGGCCGGAGCGGATGTGATCCAGCTGTTCGACTCGTGGGTCGGTGCGCTGTCGCCCGGCCACTACCGGGAGTTCGTCGCCCCGTACTCGTCCCGCGTCCTCGCGGCCGTCGACTGCCCCACGATCCACTTCGGCACGGGTACCGCGACGCTGCTCGAGGAGATGGCGGCCGCGGGCGGCGACGTGATCGGGCTCGACTGGCGCGTCCCGCTCGACGCGGGCTGGGCCCGGGTGCCCGACCGCGCCGTGCAGGGGAACCTCGACCCCGCCGTCCTGCTCGCCCCCTGGGAGCGTGTCGAGGCGGAGGCGCTCGACGTGCTCGCTCGCGCCGGGGGCCGGCCCGGGCACATCTTCAACCTCGGCCACGGCGTCTTCCCCTCCGTCGACCCGGACACGCTCACACGGCTGGCAGCACTCGTCCGCGAGCGCTCCGCGGCCCCGGTGCCGGCATGAGAGCCGTAGGCACGCGTAAGGAGCTCGAGTGACGCCCGGGACGATCGTGGCCGACACCGTCTCGCGCCGCTTCCGCGTGCATGCGCGCGAGACCCGCACGCTCAAGGAGCTGCTCGTCGCGCGCGGCCGCACGGGAGGTGAGGACGTGTGGGCGTTGCGAGACGTGTCACTCGAGGTCGGAGCGGGTGAGGCGGTCGGGCTCGTCGGCCGCAACGGCTCGGGCAAGTCGACCTTGCTGCGCGTGCTGGCCGGGATCATCCAGCCGACCCGCGGCAGCGTCCAGGTGGCGGGCCGGGTCGGGTCCCTGCTCGAGCTCGGCGCAGGCTTCCACCCGGACTTCACGGGTCGCGAGAACGTGTTCCTAAACGGCTCCATCCAGGGGCTGCGCCGCGCAGAGATCCGGGAGCGTTTCGACGAGATCGTCGCCTTCGCCGAGCTCGAGCACGCCATCGACCGCCCGGTGCGCACCTACTCGTCCGGGATGGCCATGCGTCTCGGCTTCGCCATCGCCGCGTTCCTGGAGGCGGACATCCTGCTGCTGGACGAGGTGTTCGCGGTCGGCGACGAGAACTTCCAGCGCAAGTGCTTCGGCGTGATCGCGGAGTTCAAGCACCGCGGCGGCACGATCCTGTTCGTCTCCCACGACGCGTCGGCCGTCGAGCGCCTGTGCGAGCGCTCGGTGCTGCTCTCGTACGGAGGGAAGGCCTACGACGGGCCCACGCACGAGGCGATCGTCCGCTACCGGCGCCTCCTCGCCGACGACCTCGACCCTGCGGAGCGCTCCGTGGGGCTGCGGGAGTGGGGGAGCGGCGAGGCGGAGATCGCGAGGGCGCGGCTCGTGACGGCGGCCGGTGAGCCCCGCGAGCAGTTCCTTGCAGGCGAGCCGCTGGTGCTCGAGGTCGCGATCGACGCCCACGAGCGGCTGCCGGCGCCGACGCTACGGCTGGAGCTGCGTGACAACGGCGGCCTGCTCGTCGCCGAGAACACGCTTGCCACCGACGATGTCGGCTGGCCGGCGGAGCCCGGCCGGCTCGAGGTTCGCTTCGAGGTGCCGGAGCCGCCGTTCGCCTTCGGACGCTTCCAGCTGCGTCTCGGCCTCGTCGGCGCTGACGGCCGGACTCTGCACCAACTCGACGATGCGCTCGGCTTTCTCGTCTACCCGGATGGAGAGGGGCGTGCCCTCGTGCGCCTCGAAGGAACGTGGACGGCAGGCGCGAAACAGGAGATCCGATGAGCTACAAGACGTGCCCCGACTGGCCGGAGCTGATGGAGCTCACGCCCGAGCTCCAGTTCAAGCACATCAGCGTCGCGGATGCCCATCTGCCATTCGACGTGCTCTCGAAGGTCTCGCACTCGTCGCTCGGCGATGTGGAGATGTGCTGCGACCTGGAGCACCACGTCTACAACGCGCAGCACACCGACCCCGAGGTCGCCGCCGCGCTCGTGGGCACGCACTGGTTCGAGGTGCACGAATGGGCCACCTCCGGTCCGGGCGCCGGCAGCAGCTCCAGTCACGCTGCCTGACGGCAACC
>DAIOGR010000202.1:0-2542 GCA_036745155.1 Gaiella sp. | reverse complement strand
CGGGCCGGTGCTCGTTCGTGTGCCACGCCGTTCGAGACGGCCCGGATACCCTCCGCGGAGTGACTGCGACGACTGTCGTCCCCTTCCGCGCCGGCGGCAAGAGCAGGCTGCCCGCCTCGCTCCGTGTCGAGGTGGCGCTCGCGATGCTCGGTGACGTGCTCGACGCCGTCACGGCGTTCGGGCCCGTCCGGCTCGTCACCGCCGACCCGGCCGCGAGGCTGGTTGGCGCCGAGCTCGGGGCGAACCTGGTCGACGACCCGGGCGGCGGCCAGGGTACGGCCGTGCAGGTAGCGCTCGCGGGTCTCGACGGCCCGTGCCTCGTCGTGAACGCCGACGTGCCCCGTGTTCGGCCCTCTGACCTGGCGGCGCTCGCGATTCCGGCCCGTGCGGGCGCGGTCGCGATCGTCGCCGCCGCCGACGGCACGACGAACGCTCTCGGCTTGCCCTACGCCGAAGTGTTCCAGCCGCTCTACGGAACCGGCAGCGCCGCGCAGTTCCGCGCTCATGCCGCTGCGCTCGGGCTTGCCTATCACGATCTGGCGCTGCCGAATCTGCGCGACGATGTCGACACGGTCGAGGATCTCGACCACTTTGGCGGACGCGGTGGCAGGCGCACCCGCGCGCTGACGGCGGTGCTGCCTTCGTGACGGTCGTCTGTCTCAGCGGCGGCGTCGGTGGGGCGAAGCTCGCACGCGGCCTCCACGACGTGCTCGCGCCGGGCGAGCTGACGGTGATCGGCAACGTCGGCGACGACGTCGAGGTGCTGGGCCTGCACATCTCGCCCGACCTCGACTCGGTGTTGTACGCGCTTGCGGGGCTCAACGACGAGGAGCGCGGCTGGGGCCGGGCGGGTGAGACGTGGAACGCGTTCGAGTCTGCCCGCTCCTGGGGGGGAGAGGGATGGTTCATGCTCGGCGACCTCGACCTCGGCGTGCACCTCGTGCGCACCCAGGCGCTACGCGCGGGGGAGCCGTTGTCGGCCGTCACCGCGCGCCTCGTGGAGGCGGCCGGGCTCGCTACGCGGCTCGTCCCCGTCACCGACGATCGCGTCCGGACGCATCTCGTCACGCCTGCCGGCACGTTCGCGTTCCAGGAGTGGTTCGTCGCTCGCGGTCATCGCGACGAGGTCGACAGCCTCGTGTTCGAGGGCGTCGACTTCGCGAGCCCGGCGCCGGGCGTCCTCGGCGCGATCGCGTCGGCCGACGCGATCGTGATCGCGCCGAGCAACCCCTACGTCTCGGTGCACCCGATCCTCGCCGTCCCGGGCGTGCGGGAGGCCGTCGCCACGCGGACGGCGCGTTGTGTCGCCGTGAGCCCTTTGATCGGCGGCCGCGCCGTCAAGGGCCCGCTCGACCGTATGCTCTCCCGCATGGCAGGCGGCACCACACCGACCCATGTGACACAGTGTTACGAGGGCCTGCTCGACGCGCTCGTGATCGATCGCGCGGATGCGCCCGCCCAGGCGCGGGTTCCGCTCGTCGTGTCCGACACCCTGATGACAGACCGCGCGGCTGCCCGCCGGCTCGCCGAGACGACACTGGAGGCTGCAAGGTGAAGATCGCCCTGATCGGCGGGACCGGGAGCTTCGGGACGGCCCTCGCTGTCCGCCTGCGCGAGGCGGGCTACGAGGTCGTGATCGGCTCCCGCGACGCGGAGCGCGCCATCGCCATCGCCCGCGAGCTCGGGGTGGAGGGCGCGACGAACGAGGATGCCGCCCGCGCGGCCGACCTCGTGGTGCTGGCCACCAAGGCTGACGGCGCCGTCGAGACCGCGCGGTCGTTGCGCGCGGCGATCGGCACCACGCCCGTGCTGTCGGTGGCGGCCGAGCTCCGGTTCACGAAGGAGGGGGTGCGGCCGACGGCCGAGGCGACGTCGATCGCCGAGCGTATTCAGGACGAGCTCGATGCCCCTGTCGTGGCGGGCCTGCACTCGCTCGCCGCCTCGAACCTGGGGGGTGAAGAAGCACCGGACGAGGACACGCTCGTGTGCGGCGACGACGCCGACGCGAAGACGGCGGCGCTCGAGCTGGCGGCGAAGGTGACGGCCGGCCGGGCCATCGACGCTGGCCCGCTCGCAAGCGCCCGGGCGCTCGAGGGCATGACTGCGGTGATCATCAACGTGAACAAGCGCTACAAGGCGCACGCCGGCCTCCGCGTCACCGGCGTCCACTGACCGTGCCCGGCGAGATCCGGGTGATCCCCCTCACCGGGCTGCCCGAGCTCGAGCAGGGCGACGACCTGGCGGCTCTGCTCGCCGAGGCTGTCGCGCAGGCGGGCGGCCTCGAGGACGGCGACGTCGTGGTTGTGGCCCAGAAGGCCGTCTCGAAGGTGGAGGGCCGTGTCGTCCGCCTCGACGAGGTGGAGCCGTCGCCGCGCGCGGTCGAGCTGGCAGGCTCGGACGGCGACCCGCGCCAGGTGGAGGTGATCCTGCGCGAGTCGGCCGAGATCCTGCGCTCGCGGCCGCCGCTCGTGATCGCACGGACGCGGCACGGCTTCGTGTGCGCCTCGGCCGGCGTGGACGCGTCGAACGCGAAGGGCCCGGG
>DAIOGR010000201.1:0-4637 GCA_036745155.1 Gaiella sp. | reverse complement strand
ACGTAGTAGCCGTAGCGGCGCTCGTGCGCCTTCTTGTACACCTCGATCAGGTGGTCGAATGCGAGCACCCGGCGCGCGAACGGCCGGTCCCAGAGCAGGTTGTCGAACGGGGACAGCAGCACCGCCCCGGACGGCGCGGCCGGCTCGAGGTCGGCGCCGGCAGGCACGAGCACGGGCGCGCCACCGTCCTCGACCGCCAGGCGCTCGAGGAGCCCGTCCGCGACGAGACCGTCGAGGGTGGGGCGGATTCGACCGACCCCGCCCTTGAGCCGCCAGTGCTCCACGATGCCCGCGTCGGTGAGCGCACCACGCCCATGCACCGCTTTCAGTGCCAGCGCCCGCAGGCGCTCCGGCTCGCCCGGCACCGGTGCTTCCAGCACGGCATGCGGCAGCACGCGCTCCGGCAGGTCGTAGAGCCGCTGGAACCCCTGGCGTCCGGCGATGACGAGGTCGCCGTGGTTCCAGAGGCGGTCGAGCATCGCCTTGGCCGGCTTCCAGTTCCACATGCCGCCCGCGGTTGCGCCCTCGAAGTGGCGCGACCCGAGCGGTCCGCGCGCCCGGATCTCCTCGAGGATCTCGTCGGCGAGATGCGGGTGCGTCTCACCGATCGCCCCGTACCAGCGGCGTCCGCCGTCGCGCATCTGCGACACGAACAGCGGCCAGTCCGCGGCCGGCAGCAGGCAGGCCTCGTGCGCCCAGTACTCGATCAGGCGGCCCTGCTGCAGCAGCCGGGAGACGGCCTCTTCGCGGTAGTCCCCGACCCGTGACGCGATTGCGAGGCGGTGGCTGCGCTCCACGGCCGAGATCGAGTCGAGCTGGACGCACGAGAGGCGCCGGATCGCTGCCTCGACCTCGCCCCCCGTCGCCGCCCGGCTCCGGTTGGCGTACCGCTGAGCGGTGATGACGAGGCGTCGCAGGGCTGTGATGGAGACCGTCCGCATTCGCGCATTCTCGCGAAGCGCTACCTTCAGCGGGTGGACGGCGCGGACCTGCGGAAGAAGCACGACAGGGAGCTGATCGAGCTCCTCAACGAGTTGCGGGTGGCGCTGCCCGGTGCTCAGGTGCTGTTCGCCTTCCTGCTCGTGGCACCGTTCAGCTCGCGGTTCGACGTCGACCGCCTCGAGAAGGCCGCGTATCTCGTTGCGCTGCTGTCGACCCTGCTCGGCACCGTTCTGTTGATCGCGCCGAGCGCCTACCACCGGCTGCGCTGGCGCGAGCGCGACAAGGACAGGATGCTGCAGATCGGCAACCGCCTCGCCATCGCCGGCCTCGGCTGCATCGCGGTCGCCATGAGTGCCTCGGTCTTCCTCGTCACGGACGTGCTGTTGTCGGACGGCGTCGCCGCGGCGCTGACGCTCGTGACGGCCGCCGCGTTCGCCCTGGCGTGGTTCGCCCTGCCCCTGGCAATGCCCTACGACCGCTGGGACGACGAGGAGACCGGCACCGACTGACTCAGCCGGGTGTCCGGCCGCTCAGGATCTCCGCGAGGCGTGCGGCGTCGATGTTTCCGCCCGAGACGATGCAGACGATCCTTCCCGCGCCTGCCCGGCCGGAGAGAGCTGCGGCGAGCGCGAGCGCTCCGGCTCCCTCCGCCACGACCCGCCCCCGCTCGGCGAGGAGCCGTACCGCCGCCGCCGTCTCGTCCAGCGACAGCGCGAACGCGCCGGCGAGCAGCGGCCGCGCCCGCTCCCACATCGGCGGCAGCAGGCCCTTGCCGCCCGCGCCGTCCACGAACGAGGGGGTGTACTCGACCGGCACCGGGTGGCCGGCGGCGAGCGCGGCGGACACGGGCGCGCCCGTCTCCGGCTCGCAGGCGAACACCTGCGTGCGCGGGCTGAGCTCGTGCAGCGCGCTCGCGATACCGGTCGTCAGGCCGCCGCCGCCCCACGGCACGAGCACCGTGTCGATGCCGTCGAGCTCCTCGACCAGCTCGAGCCCGATCGTGCCGTTGCCGGCCATTACGGCGTCGTCCATGACGGGGTGCACGAAGAGGCCCTCGACTCCCGGGTAGGAGCCCTCCTCCATCGCCTGCCACCAGCGCTCGAAGGGGACCTTGATCACCGTTCCCCCCAGTCGTGCGATCGCGTCGAGCTTCGTCTGCGGGGCGTGGTCGGGCGCCACGATCGTCGCCGGCACGCCCAGCTCGCGGGCGATCCACGCGACCCCCTGCGCCATGTTGCCCGCGCTCGTCGTCAATACGCCCCGCTCGATCGCCTGCGGGGAGGCGGAGCGGATCGCATTCGCGGCGCCGCGGATCTTGAAGGAGCCGATCGGCTGGAGGCACTCGAGCTTGAGCCAGATCTCGGCCGGCGACTCGGGCGCCTGTAGGCGCACGAGCGGCGTCCGGATGGCGACATCCACGATGCGACGGCGGGCAGCCTCGATCTGGGCCAGCGGGATCAGAAGTCGACCTCCGTGCCGACGCCGCGCTCCCGCGCCCGTGCCACACAGAGCTGCGCGGCCGCGAGGTCCTCGACCCCGATCCCGTGCGACTTGAAGAGCGTCAGCTCGTCGTCGCGCTCCCGTCCGGGGTGGGCGCCGACGAGCAGCTCACCCAGTTCCGCACGCATGTGCTCGGGGCCGATGCCTGCCTCCTCGACCGCCGCCAGGTACTCGTCCGACTCGTTCAGGACCGACTCGCGGCGGTCGACGAACAGCGATCCCGACGCGACCGTTTCCGCGTCGAGCTCACGCGCCCCGCGCACGGAGGCGCCGGCCGCGTTGACGTGGGTCCCGGGCGCGAGCCATGCGAGCCTCAGGATCGGCTCGTGCGCGGCGGTCGTGGTGCAGACGATGTCCGCCCCGTCGAGCGCCTCCTCGACGCTTTCGGCGACGAGCGAGTGTGTCTCCAGCGCCAGCGCCTCGGCATGCGCCGGTCGTCGACTCCAGATCCTGATGATCGGGTCGTGGAGCACGGTCTGCATCGCGTGCACGTGCGAACGCCCCTGAACCCCGGAGCCCAGCACTGCCACCGTGCGCGAGCCGGGCCGCGCGAGCAGCTTCGTCGCCACGGCCGAGACGGCCGCCGTACGGATCTCGGTGATGGGCGAGGCGTTGAGAACCGCCGTCAGCTGCCCGGTGACCCCGTCGTGGATCAGCACCGACCCCTGATGGGGATCGAGGCCCTGCTCGGAGTTGGCCGGCGCGACGACGATCTCCTTGAGCGAGAAGACAGGCACGTCACCGCCGGCATACGCGGGCATCAGCCCCAGCCCCAGCGCCGGCCCGGGCGACCGCATGACGGTGCGCAACGGGTTGATCAGCTCGCCGCGCGCGAGCCGTGCGAGCACGTCTTCCATCGCCGCCACGCACGACTGCATGTCGAGCAGCTCGCGGACGTCGTGCTCCGACAGGATCAGCACGCTCATGCGAACACCTCCGTGAGTCGGTCCCGCTCCGCGGGTGAGAGGACGATGCCGGCGGCCTCGGCGGCCGGTGCGAGGTGCTCGACCCGGTTGGGGCCGATCACGACCGCCGTGACCTCGGGCACGGCGAGCGCCCAGGCGAGTGCGAGCCCTGCCATCGAGACGCCGCGCCCGGCTGCCTCCTGCTCGAATCGCTCGAGCGCGTCGAAGACCCGGTCGCTCTGGTAGGCGCCGTACGGCTCGGGTCGCAGCGTCATGCGCGAGCCGTGCGGCGGCGCGGCGCCGCGCCGGTACTTGCCGGTCAGCCAGCCGCCGGCGAGCGGGCTGAACGGCGTGTAGCCGAGCCCGTGCTCGTGGCAGACCGGGAAGACGGTCTCGCGGTCACCCTGCTCGAGCAGCGAGAAACCGTTCTGCACCCATTCGTACCGCCCGAGCCCCTCCAGCTCGGCCAGCTCGAGTGCCTCTGCGAGCTGCTCGCCGGTGAAGTTCGAGGCGCCCGCGGCGGCGATCTTGCCGGCCCGCCGCAGCTCGTCGAACGCCTGCAGGGTCTCCTCCTGTGGCGTGTCGGGGTCGAAGTCGTGGGCGAGGTAGAGCGTCACCCGCTCGACACCGAGCCGCGCCAGGCTCGACTCGAGCTGCCGGTGGATCCGCTTGCGCCCGAGCCCGTGGTCCGACCCTTCGTCCATCGGGTTGAACGTCTTCGTCGCGATCACGAGCGCGTCGCGCACCGCGGCGCCCTTCGTCGAGAGCCATTCCCCGATGAAGGCCTCGCTGCGCCCGCCGCCGTACGCATCGGCCGTGTCGAACGTGGTGATACCGAGCTCCCAGGCGGCATCCAGCAGCCGGAACGCCTCGTCCTTCGGCGTGCCCTGACCGAAGAACGCGGGCGAGGAGCCGATGCCGCCGAAGTTGCCGCAGCCGAGGATGATCCGGGACGTCTCGATGCCGCTGCGGCCCAGGGCGCGGTGCTCCATGCGGCGATCCTACGTGCCTGCACGGGAGGAGCGGCGGGCGTGGCAGGGAACATCTGGGGGAGCGGTGGCGTGCGGCGACAGGTCCCGCGACCCCGCGCGATCACATCCGACTACTCTCGGAGGATGATGCAGTCGCAGCACGCGCAGCGCGATCCGGACGGCCCGCTCGAGCCCGGCCCCTCGCCGTTCCGCGCCGCCTTCAGCCGTGCCCGCGTGGAGTCGCTGGCCGCCGGCGTCCTGCCGGTGCACGTCGAGGCGTTCCGCGTGTTCGAGTACCGCATCGAGAGGCGGCGCGGCA
>DAIOGR010000200.1:2561-4655 GCA_036745155.1 Gaiella sp. | reverse complement strand
GTGCAGCCCTTCCCCGCCTTCGAGCTCGAGGACGCCGACGGCCAAGTCGTCACGGAAGGCGACCTGCTGGGGCACCCGGCCGTCGTGTACCTCGCGCGGCATCCCGGCTGAAACGTGTGCCGCTCCTACCTCCGCCGTGTCGCGGAGGCTCTTCCCGAGCTCGAGGACGCGGGCGCCAGGCTGGTCGTCGTCACGCCCCAGACCAGCGTTCGGGCAGCGGCCTGGCGTGACGCGCTCTCCCTCGTCGGCGCACTCGTCGTCGCCGACCCGCAGCGCACGCTGTACCGGGCGCTCGGGGCGCGCCGGCCGGCGCCGCTCTGGCTCCTGCGCCCTCGCGTCGTGGCCGCGGGCCTGCGTGCGCTTGCGGCCCGCGAGCCCGTCGGGGTCACCCGGGGGGACGACACGCTCCAGCTCGGCGCCGACGTCGTGGTCGACGGCGAAGGCCGTATTGCGTTCCTGCATCTCGCAGCGGATGCGTCCGACCGCGTCCCGCCGGCAGAGCTCCTCGCTGTCGTGCGTCAGCTCGACCGTGCCCCGTCTCCTGCTGCCGACCTCGAGCTTCGGCCCGCAGGGTGAGCGATGCCCGAGGGGCACGTCATCCACCGGCTTGCGCGCGAGCACCAGGCGGCCCTTGCCGACGAGGCGCTTGCCGTTTCGTCGCCGCAGGGCCGCGCCCGAGCAGCCGCGGACGAGCTCGACGGCATGACGCTGCTCGCAGTCGACGCCGTCGGCAAGCACCTGTTCTACCGGTCGGTCGGAGCGACCCTTCACGTGCACCTCGGCCTCTTCGGCCGCTTCCGCAGCTATCGCTCCGACCCGCCCCCGCCGCGCCCGACGACCCGCCTTCGCTTTCAGGGCGGCGGCGTCACGATCGACCTGCTCGGGCCAACGGACTGCCGGATCGTCGACCCTGGCGGGGAGGACGAGATCCGCGACCGGCTCGGGCCAGACCCCTTGCGCGCCGACGGGGAGGTGGAGGAGTTCGTCCGGCGCCTCGCCCGGCGACGGATCCCGATCGGTGCGGCGCTGCTCGACCAGAGCGTCCTCGCCGGAGTGGGGAACATCTTTCGTGCGGAGGCGCTGTTCGTCACCGCCATCGACCCGTTGCGACCCGCCGGCTCCCTCCGCCTCGAGGAGACCACTGCGCTGTGGAAGACGATCCGGTCGATGATGCGTCGGGGAGTCCGGCTCGGGCGCATCATCACCCGCGAACCCGCGGAGCTCGGCGCTCGCTCGCGAAGCTCGATCCGCAGCGCCGACGCTCTCTACGTCTACAAGCGCCAGAGCTGCGTGCGCTGCCGGGGGCCAATCGCCTCGGCGAAGATCGGCGGGCGCTCCCTCTACTGGTGCCCGGGCTGCCAGTCGTGATACGTGCGCGCGCATCCGGCGCCGGGAAGGCGTCGCGTTGAGCACTTCTGCCGCCGAGAGCCGGTCGCTGCGCGACGCCCGCATCCTGGTCGTCGGTGCCTCGGGCGGTATCGGCCGGCCGCTCGCAGCCGCCCTCGCCGGCCGGGGCGCCCGCATCGCCGTCGCGGGACGGGGCGCAGGCGGCCTGGACGACCTCGGCGTCGAGGCGACCACGTTTCCGTTCGACCTGGCGGACGGCGCCGCGGCGCCGGGGCTCGTCGCTGCTGCGGCCGCCGCGCTCGGCGGGCTGGACGGCGTCGTCTGCTGCGCCGGCGTGGTCGCCTTCGGCCCGCTCGAGGAGATCCCCCTCGACGTCCTCCACGAGATCGTTGCGGTCGACCTCGTAGGCCCGCTCGCGCTGGCGCGAGCCGCTATTCCCGTCCTCACGCCCGGCGGCTTCGTGCTCAACGTGAGCGGCGTCGTGGCCGATCTTCCGACGGCCGGCATCGTCGCGTACTCGGCCGCGAAGGCGGGGGTCTCGGCCGGCTTCCGCGCGCTCGGGCGCGAGGTGCGGCCGCGCCGGCTGTCGGTGATCGACGCCCGGCCGCCGCACACCGAGACCGGGCTCGCCGGCCGCGCGCTCCACGGGGAGCCGCCGCGGCTGCGCGAGGGACTCGATCCGGCTGCGGTGGCCGAGCGGCTCGTGCGCGCGATCGAGCAGGACGAACGGGACCTGCCCGCGAGCGC
>DAIOGR010000200.1:1254-2461 GCA_036745155.1 Gaiella sp. | reverse complement strand
TGCTCGAACTGATCCTCGCGGACGTAGACGACGTAGCCGAACGAGCCGCGGCCGTCGCTCACGCCCGACGAGGCGTACACGTCCACGCCCGCCTTGAACAGGCGCTCGTGCACGCGGGCGAGCCCGCCGAGCTCGTCGTCGCCCTGCACGAGAAACGCATGGTGCGGGCCTTCGAGCTCGATCTGCGCCAGCCGCGCTTCCGCCACGAGCCGGCTGGGATCCTCGGGGAAGATCGCGAACTGCGCGCGGTCGACCCCGCTCGGCACCGCCGTGAACGCGAGGAGCTTGACGCCACGCTCGGCGAGGGCGGAGAGGATGCGGTAGGCCGCACCCAACTCGTCGCGGGCGTTGACGTAGAAGTACGGGCTGCGGCGGGCGGAGAGAGCCACTGTGCTCACCAGTGTCGCAGCCGGGAGGGGGCCTGTCATCCGTTGTTCGCGGCCGAGCACGTGCGGGGTAGCCGCAAGGGTCTGCGTGTCGTCACGCGCCGAGGCGGCCCTGCTCGCGTCGGGCAGCGTGCGATGGGTCGCGCTCACCTCCTGGCAGCGGCCCCCGCGATCAGCTGGTCGAGCACGACGTCCTGCGCCTTGAGGTGCTTCTGGATCTCGATCGCCTCGTGGAGGACGGCCTCTGCGTCCTTGTAGGTGTCCTCGGCACGCTTGTCGGCCGCGGCGGCCTGGACGTTCTGCCCGACGATGATGATCGGCAGCAGGATGAGCTGGAGGAACGTCTGTGCGACCCAGGCGACGATGACGATCTTGTCGTGGGTGTGAAGCGCCGCCGGCAGGCTGACGAGCGCGAGTAGCGTGAACAGGTAGGCGCACCACATCGTGCCGACGACGAGTGTCACGAACAGGCCGAAGCGGGCATTGAGGCGCGCGACCGGCCCCGTGCCCCGCTGGCGTTGGTCGGCGACCTTCGTGGGACCCGCGGCCTTGCGCTCTTCGATGCGGGGGTGGGGTACGTGCTCGTAGATGGTCATTGCGGCTCCCTCCGTCGCTGCTGCTGGAGCACCCGGTACCGGTCTCGCCAGTGGTGGCCGAGGGTGCACCTCGAAGTATGCGAAACCTCGCGCGGGCCGAAGGTCGCCTCAGCCCGGCCGCGAACTGATCCGCATGACGCGTGCTCACGACCCTTCCCGGAGCCGCCGGGTGTTGCGCCTGATCGCGCTCGAGCGTGCACTCCGGGGTGTCCTGCTCGCCGTCGG
>DAIOGR010000200.1:0-1154 GCA_036745155.1 Gaiella sp. | reverse complement strand
AGCGGCATCGCCGTGAACGTCGTGATCGTGATCTACCTGGCACGGCTGCTGCGAAGACATCCCCGCTCGCCGACGGCCGGACGGAGCGACCCGACGAGCGCTGCCTGAGGTGCAACGAGCGGGCGTCGCGGGCAGCGATCAGGCAGGCGGGCCGGGGTGCACGTCACCCGGCACGATGCCGATGCCCTCGAAGACCGTCGCCACGACCTCCGTCTCGATCGCCGCTCCTGCGGCGAGCCACGCTGCGGTGCCGTCGGCGACGTTCTGGGCCAGCCCGCCGGGTGGGCAGGTGGACGGCTCCGTCAGGAGCACGTAATGCCCGCGCCACCCGCCGTAGACACCCCAGAGCCAGGTCGTGCCGAAGAGCCTCGCGTCGAACGCGAGTCCGAGGCCCAGCGACCGCGAGGGGTGCGTCACCGCGCACCACCCTAGGCCCGGCCCGACCGTGTAGAGCCACTCGGTTACGCCCGCCTCGGCGGGCAGCACCGCCGCCAGGTCGAGGCCGCCGTGGAGCGGCCACCGCAGCGGCCCGGGCGACGCCGCGAAGCGCCCGGGCTGCGCCGGTACCGCCTCGAGCGCCTCTCCGGGCAGGTGGATCCGCGAGTCGGGGCCGATCGGATGCGCGACGTGCAGGCTCCAGGCGAACGGCACCGGCTGCGTGCCGAGGTTCGTGAGCCGGTGGCGGAAGCGCACATCGAGACCGTCCCGGCGCAGCGTCACCCACTTCTCCATCAGGCACGGCAGCGCCACCGTGTGGCGCCGCAGGGCGACCGTGGCCGTCTCGCCGTCGTCCTCCTCGACCGACCACGCCCACGGGCCGTGCCACAGGTCGCCGTGATCGTGGAACGTGTTGCCGTTCAGCTCGCAGGGGGGATCCGTGGGGAAGAGCTCGTCCCAGCCGCCGCACCAGACATCGTCGAACGCTGCGCCCGGATACGTCCGGCTCAGCGGCACCCGTGGGTTCCGCCACAGCAGGTTCACGCCCGTTTCCCGGTGGACGAGGTCGAGGATCTTCGCGCCCGCCACGGGAAACAGCGTCAACCGGAGGCGATCGCCCTCGAGAGCGAGCCCGGGGACACCGTCGTGCACGAGCGTGCCGTCGACGATCGCCTTCCGGCTCACGTCGTCTCGGAGGCGTAGCCGAACGCACTCCA
>DAIOGR010000199.1:3358-4711 GCA_036745155.1 Gaiella sp. | reverse complement strand
CGCCTTCGTCACGGGCGAGGTGCTGCTCGTGGACGGCGGCCTCGGCATGTAGCCTGCCGTTCCGTGAGCGAGGCACACACCCAGCGGCGCAGGATCGTCGTGACCGGCCTCGGCCTGGTGAGCTCGCTCGGCAACACGGTCGAGGACACCTGGGACGCGCTCGTCGCAGGCCGCTCCGGCGCGGGGCCCATCACCCAGTTCGACACGACGGGCTACCCCGTCAACTTCGCGTGCGAGGTGAAGGGGCTCGACGTGACCGACTACGTGGAGTACAAGGCGTCCCGCCGGATGGATCGCTTCACCCACCTGGCGCTCGCTGCCGCGAGGCAGGCAGAGGCGGATTCGGGGCTCGACATCTCCCCGATCGCCGACCGTGTGGGTGCGGCCGTGGCGACGGGGATCGGCGGCCTCAAGTCCTTCGAGGCCTGCGTCGACCAGCTGAGGGAGCGCGGCCCCGATCGCGTCAACCCCTTCTCGATCGTGCAGATCATCCCGAACCTGGCTGCAGGGTGGGTCTCGATCGAGCTCGGCACCAAGGGGCCGCTCCTGTCCGAGTGCGCTGCCTGCGCCGCCTCCAACATGGCGATCGGCGACGGCATGGACGCGATTCGGCTCGGCCGGGCGGACGTGATGTTCTGCGGCGGCACCGAGGCGCCCGTCACGAGCGTGGGCATCGCGGGCTTCGGAGCCATGCGCGCCATCTCCCGCCGCAACGACGATCCGCAGCGGGCGTCCCGGCCGTTCGACGGCGAGCGCGACGGCTTCGTGATGGGCGAGGCGTCGGCGATGGTCGTGATCGAGGAGCTGGAGCACGCTCGTGCACGCGGCGCCAAGATCTACGCCGAGCTGCTCGGCTACGGCGTCTCCTCCGACGCGACCCACGTGTCCGACCCAGACCCGACCGGGGAGAGCCCGGCCCGGGCGTTGCGAATGGCATTTGCGGACGCCGGCATCGACCCGTCCGAGGTCGGCTACGTCAATGCGCACGGCACCTCCACTCCGGTCGGCGACTCGGCGGAGACCCGGGTGCTGAAGCTCGCGCTCGGCGAGGAGAAGGCCTACCGCACCCCTGTGTCGTCCACCAAGGGCGCGACCGGGCACTGCCTGGGAGCGGCGGGCGCTGTCGAGGCCGCCTTCACCATCCTCGCGCTCGAGCGCGGCATCCTGCCGCCCACGATCAACCAGACGAGCCCCGATCCCACGTGCGATCTCGACTACATCCCGAACGAGGCACGGCACGAGCAGGTCGAGATCGGTGTCTCCAACTCCTTCGGCTTCGGCGGCCACAACGCGTGTCTCGTGTTCCGCCGCTGGCACGGCGGCTGACGCCGGCTGCGTGGGGCGCTCCACGGC
>DAIOGR010000199.1:1915-3258 GCA_036745155.1 Gaiella sp. | reverse complement strand
GGCGCGACGCGGCTGTACGAGCGCGCCGGCATGGGCGTCCTGTGGCAGGCGGACGTGTGGCAGAAGGAGATCCGTGCCGGATCTTGAGCTCGACCTCCGTGCGCCGACCGAGAGCGACGCGGCCGCCATCGCAGACGCCCTCAACGCGCACAGCCGTTCCCTGTACGGCACCGACGACTCGACCGCGGCAGAGGTACGGGCCTGGTTCGCCGTCCCGGACATCGACGCGGCCCAGGACATGCGGGTCGCCGTCCTGCCCGACGGGTCGATCGCGGCCTATGCAGACCTCGGCGGGGGATACGGGGAGCCTCCCCGGCTCTGGCTCGACCTGCGCATGCGGCCCGAGTTCGAGGCAGCGGGACCCCATCTGCTCGCCGCCATGGAGCGGCGCGCACGCGAGCGTGGCGGTGCCGGAGCGCTCTTGCGCGCGATCGCGGCAGACCGGGATGCACCAACCGCACGCACGCTGAAGGACGCCGGCTTCCACGTCGTCCGCAGCTCGTTCCGGATGACGATCGATCTCCGGGCCGCAGGGCTCGAGCAGCCGGAGTGGCCCGATGGGCTCACCGTGCGGACGTTCGACTCGGCGGAAGGCGACGAGCGCGTCTACGCGGCACATCAGGACGGCTTCGCAGACCACTGGGAGTTCCATCCGACGCCGATCGACGAGTGGCGGCACTGGACCTCTGGTCACCCCAACCACGACCCGGAGCTGTGGTTCCTGGTCGAGGACGGGGACGAGATCGCCGCGCTCTGCCTCTGCCGGCGCCACGAGACCGGCCAGCCCGACATGGGCTGGGTCAACATCCTCACCGTGCGGCCGCCCTGGCGGAGGCGGGGCCTGGCACGGGCGCTCCTGTTGCACGCGTTCGTCGTGTTCCGTGGCCGCGGCAAGCTCCAGGCCGGTCTCGGCGTCGACGCGGAGAACACGACCGGCGCCGTCGCCCTGTACGAGGGCGTCGGCATGCGGGTCGCACGACGGCACGACACCTACGAGAAGGTGCTCGACTGATGTCCTGGCTGCGCGCCCGGTGCCCCGACTGCCGCACCCTCACGGCTGTGTGGGTGGGTGACGGGTACCAGTGCCACTCCTGCGGGCGTGCTTTCGCAGCGGGCCTCGTGCGGGTGCCTCGTGCGCACGGGAGCGGCGGCGGGCCGATGAGCGAGGCGGCGTGGCTGCCGCTGCCCTTCCCGGAGGCGGCCGTGATCGAGTGCGACTCGCTCGAGGAGCAGATCGCGGCGCAGGCTGCGGCGAGCCCGCCGCGCCCGCTCGTCCTCGGCGGCTGCTGCTGCGCCCACGTCGGCGCGATCGAGGCGCTCGCAGGGGGGACGGGCAGGCTCGC
>DAIOGR010000199.1:0-1815 GCA_036745155.1 Gaiella sp. | reverse complement strand
CGGAGCCGGTCTAAGATCCCGTAGATGTCCGCCACCGGCCGCATCGACGTCTCGATCGAGCACAAGCTGGCCGCCCCCGACGACGCGGCCGCCAGGAAGCACCCGAACACGTGCCCGGGCTGCAGCTCCCACTACCGTGACGACGAGCTCGCGGGGCATCTCCGCGTCTGTCCGCAGTGCGGGCACCACTTCCCCGTCCGCAGCCTGGAGCGGATCGCGCAGCTCGCCGACCCGGACAGCTTCGTCGAGGACGAGACCGAGCTTCGCTCGGCCGACCCCCTCGAGTTCTTCGACCTGCGGCCGTACGTCGAGCGCCTGGCCGAGGCCGAGGTGGCCACCGGCCTGGGAGACGCGATGATCACCGGAACGGCGTCGATCGAGGGCCACGCCTGCCGTCTCGCGGTGATGGACTTCTCCTTCATGGGGGGCTCCATGGGCAGCGTGGTGGGAGAGAAGTTCGCCCGCGCCTGCGAGGCGGCGGCGGCCGACGGCGTCCCGCTCGTGTCCGTGTCGGCCTCGGGCGGCGCCCGCATGCAGGAGGGAATCCTGGCGCTGATGCAGCTCCCGAAGACCGTTTGCGCGGTCGAGGAGCTCCGCGATGCAGGCGGGGTGCTCATCTCGGTGATTGCCCATCCCACCACCGGAGGCCTGCTCGCGAGCTTCGCCTCCCTCGGTGACGTGCTGCTCGCCGAGCCGGGAGCGCTGATGTCGTTCGCGGGGCCGCGCGTGGTCGCCCAGACGACCCGGGAGAAGCTCCCCGATGACTTCGGCCTCGCGGAGTCGAACCTGCGCTTCGGGCACATCGACGCAATCGTGCTTCGCCCCGAGCTCCGCTCGACCCTGGCCCGGCTGCTGCGCCTGTTCGGGGATCACACCTGATGTCGACCGAGGCCGAGCTCGGCCTGCGGGACCGGCTCGCCAAGCTGTCGGGCGTGAAGCTGCTGCGGGGCACCAAGCTCTCGGCGGAGCTCGAGCGGCTGCAACGCCAGCTCGAGCGGCTGCGGACGGACACCTCGGACGAGGAGATCTGGAGACGGGTCGAGCTGGCGCGCCATCAGGACCGCCCCTACACGCTCGACTACGTCGAGCGCGTCCTCGACGACTTCTTCGAGTTGCACGGCGACCGCGGCAGGCTCGACGATCACGCCATCGTCGCCGGCCTCGGGACGCTGGAAGGTCGCACGGTCGCGCTGCTCGGCCATCAGAAGGGCCGGGACATCAAGGAGCGCACCACCCGCAACTTCGGCATGGCCTACCCCGAGGGCTACCGCAAGGCGATGCGGGTGATGGAGCTGGCCGATCGCCACGGGTTCCCGCTCGTGACGCTCGTCGACACGCCCGGCGCGTACCCGGGCGTGGCAGCGGAACAGCACGGGCAGGGAGGCGCCATCGCGCGGTCGCAGGCGGCCATGGCTCGGCTCGGCACCCCGATCGTCTCCGTCGTGATCGGCGAGGGCGGCTCGGGCGGAGCCGTCGCGCTCGCCGTCGCCGACCGGGTGCTGATGCAGGAGAACGCCATCTACTCGGTGATCTCACCTGAAGGGTGTGCGGCCATCCTCTGGCGGGACGCCTCCCAGGCCAAGAAGGCGGCGTCGGCGTTCAAGCCGGACGCCGCGCACTGCCTCGAGCTCGGCGTCATCGACGGCATCGTGCCGGAGCCTGAGGGCGGCGCCCACACGGATCACGCCGCGGCCGCGGCGCTTCTGCGGGAAGCGGTCGTGTCGCACCTCGCCGAGCTCGCGAGCATCGCCCCGGACGAGCTGAAGCGAGCCCGTCGCGCGAAGTTCCGCGCCATGGGCGTGTACGCCTGAAACA
>DAIOGR010000198.1:0-4726 GCA_036745155.1 Gaiella sp. | reverse complement strand
CCGGCTCGAAGACGATCTCGGCCGAGTCGCAGACGTGCTCGTAGCCGATCGCACGGTAGATCTTGTTGGACGTCGGGTTGGCGAGGTCGGTGTAGAGGAAGCAGAAGCGACGGCCCGCGGCGAGCTGCTGCGCCGAGACCGCGGCGGTGAGGGCGCTCGCATACCCGTGGCCGCGATGCTCGGGCGGTGTGTAGACGGGGCCGATCCGGATCCCGTTCGGCGTCTCGCCGCCGACGCCGGCCAGCGAGACGACCTCGCCGGCATGCTCCCAGAGCGTGACGCCCGAGGAGGTGCCACCACCGCTCATCCGTGCATCGAGCGCCCGCTCGAGCCGCGCGTCGGCATCGGCGTCCGCAGGGCCGCCCTCGGGGTGCGCCTCGGCGATGAAGGCACGGAACCATTCGCCGACGAGCAGTCGATCGTCGCGTGTCGCGGGGCGCGCGGCGCCTGCTACGCCCTCGACGGGGCGAACGCGCTCGAGTCGGTAGATCCCCTGCGCGACCACGATCCGGGGGCGCAGGCGCCGGCCCGGGCACCACGCCTCGGCGAACGCGTCCGCCTCGGGAAGAGCGGCGGTCACGCCGGGGAGCTCCCCCTCGATCGCCGCCACGAGCGCTGCCAGGGAGCGGTCGTCGTGGGGGCGCGGCAGCAGCAGGTTGTACGGAGGCGTTCGTAGGGCTGCCGCGACGACCCCGCCGGCATGCTCGACGAGCCAGTAGCGCGGCTCGGCATAGATGCCCGGGTGCGACACGATGGTCGAGAGGACTCCGAGCGGCAGGTTGTGCCGTGCCTCGTCGGCGAGCAACAGCGCCCGGGCCTGCTCGAGGAACTCCTCTGACGACTCCGGCTCGACGACGCGCATCTCCCGATCGTACGCCGGGATACGATCGGCGCGATGGTGGTCCGCTCGTCCACCGAGTTCGCCGACGCGGTGCGGGCGCATCCGCTCGAGCGCCTGGCGCTCGACGAGGCACAGCTCGAGCAGCTGCGGCATGAGCTGCTCGGTGAGAGCTTGCTCGTGATCGGCGAGTCGCATGGGGCCCGGGAGACACCGGCTGTGCTCTACACGGTGATGTGCGCCCTCGACCTGAGGACGATCGCGCTCGAATGGTCGCACGAGGAGATGGACAGTGTCGTGCAGTCGTTTCTTCGATCCGGCTCTTTCGACTTCGAGGCCCTGTGGGCGCTGCCGCCGTCAGCGGAGATCTTCTGCGGCGACGGGCGCATCACGGCCGGCCACTTCACGTTGCTGGAACGACTCCGCCGGGAGCAGCGGCTCAACCGCGTGATCCTCTTCGACCGCCTCGATCCCGACCCGGCTCCGGACGATTGGCGCGTGCGCGACCGCGAGATGGCAGAGCGTCTCCTGGCCGAATGGGGCGGACACGGTGTCGCACTCGTGGCGGTGGGAGCCTTCCACGCGCAGCACGAGGAGCCGGGGACGATGGCGCACGAGCTCGCCCGCCATGTGGCGGTCCGGTGCGCGACGATTCACTTCGCCGCCGGGCTGATCTGGGGGCGCGGCGCGCTACACCCGGCCGCTGGAACCGTGCCGTCGTCGGGCATCAAGCTCGACCTGCCGGTCGCCACGCCGGCTGTGGTGCCCGGGCAACCCCTCTAGCCTCGTGTCCGGGCGAGCGCGACCGCGACGATCGCGATCACCATCCAGGCAGCCAGGTACGCAAAGGCCGCCTTTGGTGACACCACCGTCCACAGGAGGCCCGCGATCCCGCTCGCGGCGAGATTCCCGAAGCTCTGCATGCCGGCCAGCAGACCGAACGCCGACCCGCGCACCGACTCGGGGGCCAGAGCGGCGACGGCCGCGTTCTCGGCCGTCTCGACGAGGCCGATCCCGACCCCCGCGAGCACGAACAGCAGCGCGAGCGGCACGAGCGTGCCGCCGACGAGCGCGAAGCCGCCGTACGCAATCGCAAAGCACCCGAAGCCGGCCGCCAGGGCCCGCACAGGGCCGGTGCGATCGATCCAGTGCCCGCCCGGCAGCGAGGCGAGCGTCGCCGCGGCGTTGTAGCCGGCGTAGAGCAGGATCGCCGCCTGCACGGCCGAGTCGTGTCCCCGGCCGGGCTCGAGCAGGTCGGTCGCGCGGAGCAGCAGCAGCGTCGCCGCAACATTGCCGGCCTCGAAGGCTCCGATCCCGACGAAGAGACGCCCGAGCCTGCCTCGCAGGACGGGGCGTACCTGCAGCCGCAGCGGCCGGTGCGTTCGTCGTTCGGCTCGTGGAGCGGCGCGGATCCCGACGACCATCGCGACTGCCGCAAGCAAGCCTGGAATGATCGAGAGCAGGATCGCCGTCCGTACACCCACCGTGGCGACGAGGGCGAGTGCGAGCAGCGGGCCGCCGATCGCCCCCAGGTTGTCCATCGCCCGCTCGAACCCGTACGCCCTTCCATAGGCCGACGGTACGACGACGTCCGCGAGTAGGGCATTGCGCGAAGGCCCCCGGATGCCCCGGGCGATCCAGGCGCCGGAGCGGAGCACGCCGACCTGCCAGGCGGCAGTGGCGAGGCCGATCGCGGACGAGAGGACGGCCGTCGCCGTATACCCGCCAACGGCGGTCGCGCGCCGCCGCTCCGGGTCGTCTGCGAGCGCGCCGCCCGCGAGCTTGGCGGCGCCGGCGAGCGCGTCGGCGACCCCCTCGATCAGCCCCAGTGCCGCAGCAGGGGCGCCGAGCGTCGACGTGAGCAGGCTCGGGAGCAGAGAGGTCGGCACCTCGTGGCCGAGGTCGGAGAGGAGGCTGGCGCTGCCGATCGCGCCGACCCCCCGGTTGAGCCAGCGCTCGTCCGCCGGCGTCTTCGGGCTCTTCGCAGGCACCGCCGCCGACCCTACTGGCGCCGCTGCTTGCGTGCTCGGAGCTGCATCTGCTATTGCTTAGGCGATGCCTAGGCGGAATCTGACGGCGGCGGAGGCAGCCCGGGCGCTCGGGATCAGCATGGACACCCTGCGGCGCTGGGATCGCGCCGGGAAGCTCCGCGTCGAGCGCGATTCCGCGAACAGGCGGGTCGTCGCCGCGACCGAGGTGGAACGGCTGCGCGGCGGGTCGGGCTCCGAGCAGCTCTCCGCGCGCAACCACTTCCGGGGCGTGATCCGCTCCGTCGAGGTCGACGGCCTGCTCGCCCGGGTGGAGATCGACGTGACCGAGCCGGCCCGGGTCGTCGCGATCGTGACGCGCGAGTCCGTCGAGGAGCTGGGCCTGAAGGCGGGGCTGAGCGCAGCGGGCGTCGTGAAGGCGACCTCGGTGATGGTCGAGCGGTGAGGCGCCTGACGCTGGTCGGCGTGGCGGCAGCCGCGTGCGCGGCCGGTACCGCGGCGCTCGTCGCGACGGCAGCGCCGGCCGACGATCCGCCGGTCGTCCTGGCCGCTGCGTCTCTGACCGAGGTGCTCCCGCGGATCGCGCCGGCCGCCCGCTACTCGTTCGGCAGCTCGAGCCAGCTCGCTCAGCAGATCCGCCAGGGTGCGCCCGCCGATGTGTTCCTCTCCGCGAGCCCGGTCTACACGCAGGAGCTGTATGCCGCCGGGCTCGTTCGCAAGCCGGTCGTGTTCGCGACGAACCGGCTCGTGCTGATCGTGCCCAGGCGAAACCCTGCCGCGATCCGGTCGGTGGCCGATCTCGCCCGCCGTCCGGGCCTGAAGCTGGTCGTTGCCGGGGCGAGGGTCCCGATCGGCCTGTACACGCGCGAGGTGCTCAAACGGCTCGGCTTGCTGCGGGTCCTGCGGAAGGCCGTGAGCCAGGAGCCCGACGTGAAGGGTGTCGTCGCGAAGGTGGCGCTCGGCGAGGCCGACGCGGGCTTCGTGTACGCAACCGACGTGCACCCGGTGGCGGCGAAGGTGCTGGTCATCCAGATCCCGCAGCGGGCGCAGCCGTCCGTGCGGTACGAGGCGGCGATCGTCTCGTCGTCGCAACGCCTCGCTGCGGCGCAGGACATCCTGATCTCGCTGCTCGGGCCCGACGGACGGCAGCATTTGCGGCGCGCCGGGTTCGGGATCCCGTGAGCCGTCTGTTTGCAGTTGGCCTCTGGGCGGCTGCGGTGCTCGCGCTCGGATTCCTGCTGCTCCCGATCGCGTCGATCTTCCTGCGCGTGCCCCCCGCCGACCTGATCGAGCGGATGGGGAGCGACGCTGCCGTGGACGCGCTCGTCGTCACCTTGAAGACGAACCTCGTCGCCAATGCCCTGATCCTGCTCGTCGGCACGCCCGCCGCGTATCTGATCGCCACGCGCCGGTTCCGGATGCGACCGCTCGCCATCACGCTCGTCGAGCTGCCGCTCGTGCTCCCACCCGCTGTCGCCGGGATCGGCCTGCTGGCAGCGTTCGGACGTGTCGGCCTGCTCGGCGGGTCGCTCGAGACGCTCGGGCTCTCGCTCCCGTTCACGCAGACAGCCGTCGTGCTTGCGGTCACCTTCGTGGCAGCGCCCTTCTACCTTCGCACGGCTATCGCCGCCTTCGAAGCGGTCGATCCGGATCTGACCGGGGCCGCGCGAACGCTCGGTGCAGGTCCGGCGCGTACCTTCTTTCGGGTGGCGCTTCCGCTGGCCGCGGGCGGTCTGAGCGCGGGCGCCGCCCTCGCGTTCGCCCGCGGGATCGGCGAGTTCGGGGCCACGATTATGTTCGCGGGCTCCCTGCAAGGCGTCACCCAGACGCTGTCGCTCGCCGTGTACGAGCAGTTCGACGTCGACTTCGACACGGCGCTCGCGATCGGCGCCGAGCTCGT
>DAIOGR010000197.1:0-4733 GCA_036745155.1 Gaiella sp. | reverse complement strand
CGAACGTCTCGGAAGGCGCCTGGTAGAGCGCGCCGAGCGAGGCGCGCCGCTGCTGTTCGAGAACGAAGCGGTCGGCGTCCTTCTTGAGCGAGAACGACCGGGAGCGCGCGCGCCTAATCCCCGTCGACGAACTCGAGCGTTTTCTGGCCGAGCAACGACAGAAAGCGCGAGCGCGACCTGCCCGGACCCAGCCTGCCGGCCGTAGGCCCGGACTCCCAGCCGACCTGATCACCCGCATCCGCCAGCAGCACGCGGCCGGCACCAGCCTGGCCGAGATCGCCCGCACCCTCAACAGCGACAACGTGCCAACCGCGCAGGGCGGCCGCCAATGGTGGCCCTCGACCGTCCGCGCCGTCCTCAACCGCCCCAGCCCGGCCAAGACGGCTCAGCGATTCCCGCCAGCTGACGCCTGCGCGCCCGTCGCATCTGGTCACGGCGCCGACCCATGATCTCGGGGGCCTCGGAACCGCCGATCCATCGCGACGCAGGTCGGGAGTTCGAGCCCGGTTGGTCCATCCGGAAGACGCCCTGCGACGCGGGTTTGCCTTCGCTGCGGACTGCCGGGCTGCGCGATCTCATTCTGCGGGCGGATCGAAGCGATACCCCATCCGCGCCTCGGTGTGGAACGAGCGGGGCCGTGACGGGTCCGGCTCGAGCTTCCTCCGGATCTGCGCCATGTAGACGCGGAGGTAGTTCGTCTCGGTCGAGTATTGCGGCCCCCAGACTTCGTGCAGCAACTGCCGCTGCGTTATCAGCTTGCCCGGGTTGCGCACGAGGATCTCGACGATCTCCCATTCGGTGGGCGTCAGCCGCACCTCACCCTGTGCGTTCCTGACGCGCTTGGCGGTGAGATCGACGGTGAAGTCCGGGGTGACGACCTCGGCGCTCTCTTCGGCGGGCGCCGCACGCCTGAGCGCGGCGCGCAGCCGGGCCAGCAGTTCGTCCATGCCGAAGGGCTTCGTCACGTAGTCGTCGGCGCCCGCGTCGAGTGCAGTGACCTTGTCACGCTCGCCCTCGCGCACGGTGAGCACGACGATAGGCACCTGCGTCCAGCCACGCAGACCCTGGATCACCTCGATGCCGTCGATCCCGGGTAGCCCCAGGTCGAGGATGACGAGGTCAGGGTGGTGGCGTGCAGCGAGCGTCAGGGCGGCCTCGCCCGTTGGCGCCAGGTCGACGTCGTACCCGCGCGCCTTCAGGTTGGTGCCGAGAGCGCGGAGGATCTGCGGCTCGTCGTCGACGACGAGGATCCGCGTCATCGTGCCGCCCTGAGGCGGAAGACCATCGTCAGCCCGCCGCCCGGTGTGTCCTCCAGCTCCACTTCGCCTCCGATCGCCTCGACGAAGCCCTTCGCCACCGCGAGTCCAAGTCCCACTCCTTCACCTGTGCCAGCGTCGCCGAGGCGCTGGAAAGGCAAGAACACCTTGTCGCGGTCCTCCTGCGGAACGCCTGGGCCGCGATCGACGATGCGCACGTCGACTGTATCGCCCGCGGCGCCTGCGACGACGCGCACGCGCGCTCCGTTCGGGCTGTGATTGAGGGCGTTCACGATCACGTTTGCGAGCGCGCGCTCGAGCAGTCCCGGGTCGGCGAGCACGCGCGGGTGTGTCTCGTCGAGGTCGACCTCGACGTCGATCGCACGCGGGCCGATGCTGGCGAGCGCGCCGGGGATCACCTCGTCGACGCCGATGGCGGTGAGGCTGACGTCGAGCGGCCCCGTCTGGAGGCGGCTCATGTCGAGCAGGTTGCCGACGAGTGCATTGAGGCGGTCGGACTCCTCGTCGATCGTGACGAGGAATTCGTGCGTTTCCTCGGGCGTCCAGGGAACATCCGTTTGCAGCAGGCTCGTCACCGAGGCCTTGATCCCGGAGAGCGGCGTCCGCAGATCGTGCGAGACGGCAGAGAGGATCGCGGTTCGCAGATCTCCGGCCGCGGCCAGGGCGCCGGCCTCGGAGGCGTTCGCCTCGAGCTCCTGGCGCGCGAGCGACGACGCGATCTCGCGGGCGAACGCGTCCAGGATGCGGTTGTCGGCATCGGACTCGATTTCCCTCCCGGCGACGACGAGCACGTGGACGTCGTCCAGTTCGATCCGCCTGCCCTCGGGGGTTTCCGGCACGGGAGCGCCGGCGGCGTGGTCGACCATCCGGTGTCCCTCGACGTCGTGGAAGACGGCGACGCCGTCGAGCCCCAGGATCCGCCGGAGACCCTCGAGCAGGGTCGGCACGGGCGCTGCGCCGGCGAGGCCGGCGAGGGCCTCTGCTTCGGCGCGGGCCCGTGAGCCGTCTGCCGCCCGCCGGGCTGCGAGGGAGACGAACGCGCTCACCATCGCGGCAACCGCGAGGAAGACCGACAACGCGAGCAGGTTCTCGCCCTCCGCAATCGTGAACGTGTGAATCGGCGGCGTGAAATACCAGTTGACGAGGAGGAACCCCGCCACTGCGGCTGCGAGCGCGGGCCAGACGCCACCGACGGCCGAGATCACGACGACCAGGAGTACGAATAGCAGGAGGACGCTCGGCAGCCCGAGGTGGGTGCGAAGGTTCGTGAGCACCCAGGTCAAGAACGGCAATCCGACGGCCGCGAGCAGGAACCCGAGGCGCACCCGCCGCCGCGGGAGGGCGCCGGGCCGGCGCGTCCGCGAGGTCGTGGCGGCGGCTCCGTCGTCGGCGCGGCTGATCACGTGAACGTCGAGGCCCATGCCGGAGTCGCGGATGACGCGGTTGATCACCGAGCCGCGGGTGAGCTCGGCGAAGCGGGAGCGGCGCGTTGCGCCAAGGACGATCTGGGTCGCGTTGAGGGTGCGTGCCGCCGCGACGAGAGCCTCGCCGATATCGGCGCCGACGACCTCCCGGTACGCCCCGCCGAGCTCCTCGACGAGCTCCCGCTGCCTGGCAAGCTGATCGGCGGCTCCTCCCGCAAGGCCGTCCTGCGGTCGCACGTGTACCGCGAACAGGTCACCCTTCGACCGCGCAGCCATCCGCGCTGCGCGGCGCACGAGGCGATCTCCGTCAGCCGAGCCCGTCAGCGCCACGACGACGCGCTCGCGTGTCTCCCAGGGCCGGTCGATTCCGTGGCGCTCGCGGTAGTCCTGGAGCGCGTCGTCGACCCGGTCGGCCACCCAGAGGAGCGCCAGCTCGCGGAGCGCGCCGAGATTCCCCGTCCGGAAGTAGTTCCCGAGCGAAGCGTCGATGCGCTCAGCCGGATAGATGTTTCCGTGTGCCATTCGCCGCCGAATCGCCTCGGGCGCCATGTCGACGAGCTCGATCTGGTCTGCCCTGCGTACCTCGGCGTCCGGGATGGTCTCCTGCTGCTTCACTCCGGTGATCTGCTCGACGACGTCGTTGACCGACTCGAGATGCTGGATGTTGAGCGTCGAGATCACCGTGATCCCCGCGTCGAGGAGCGTCTCGACGTCCTCCCAGCGCTTCTCGTGCTGCGAGCCGGGGACGTTCGTGTGCGCCAGCTCGTCGACGAGCGCCACCTCGGGCCGGCGGGCGAGGATGGCGTCGACGTCCATCTCCTCGAAGCTCGTGCCCCGATACTCGACGGTCCTGCGCGGCACGACTTCGAGATCGGCAACCTGCTCTGCGGTCTTCGCGCGGCCGTGTGTCTCGACGTAGCCGACGACGACGTCGGTGCCGCGCTCGGCACGGCGGCGTCCTTCCCCGAGCATCGCGAACGTCTTGCCGACGCCGGGGGCGGCCCCGAGGTAGATGCGGAGCGTTCCCCGTGCCATGGTCGAAGGGTGACCTATTTCGCCGCGTCGAGCGCGAGGTTCAGCTCGAGCACGTTGACACCGGGCTCGCCGAGGAAGCCGAAGGTGCGTCCGTCGGTGTTCTTCTCGACGAGCGCGAGCACGCCGGCGAGCGGCACGTTGCGCACCCGGGCGACGCGCACGGCCTGAATCCGGGCGTCGGCGGGGGAGATGTGGGGGTCGAGTCCCGACCCGGAGGACGTGACCGCCTCCACGGGAACCGGTGCGCCGGCCGCGAGACCGTTCTCGTGCCGGTAGGCGATGACCCGCGCTGCGACATCCTTGATCAGGACGGGGTTCGAGGGGCCGAGGTTCGAGGCCGAGCTCGACGTCCCGTCGTACCCGTCGCCGGCGGCGGACGGCCGCGGGTGGAAGTACTTCGGCGCGGTGAAGCTCTGGCCGATCAGGCTCGAGCCGACGACGACGCCGTCGCGCTTCACGAGCGAGCCGTTCGCCTTGGCCGAGAACCCGATCTGCGCGATGCCCGTGATCGCGAGCGGGTACACGATGCCGAGCAGGATCGTGAACGCCACGAAGGCGAGGAGGGCGGGAAGGAGCTGGCGTCGCATCAGACGAGCCCCGTCGCACCGACGATGAGGTCGATCAGCTTGATCCCAACAAAGGGAGCGATCACGCCGCCGGCGCCGTAGATGAGGAGGTTGCGACGCAGCATGGCCGCGGCGGAGGCGGGCCGGAAGCGCACGCCTCGCAGGGCCAATGGGATCAGGGCCACGATCACTAGCGCGTTGAAGATGACGGCGGAGAGGATGGCGCTCCGCGGGCTATCGAGGTGCATGATGTTGAGGCTGTTGAGAGCCGGGATCGCCCCGGCGAACATGGCGGGGATGATCGCGAAGTACTTGGCGATGTCGTTGGCGATCGAGAACGTCGTCAGCGAGCCGCGGGTGATCAGCATCTGCTTGCCGATCTCGACGATCTCGATCAGCTTCGTCGGATTCGAGTCGAGGTCGACCATGTT
>DAIOGR010000196.1:0-4736 GCA_036745155.1 Gaiella sp. | reverse complement strand
CCCATGTAGATCACGGTCGAGCCCGGGCCGGAGATCTCGAGCGCCTGCTGGTTCGCGCCCATCGAGCCGGTGGCGACGATCACGCGATCGGCGAGGTTGCCGCCGTTCGCCTCGCGCACCCTGTCGGCGAGATCGTCGCCGCCCTCGAACACGAAGTCGGCCCCGAGCTTCTTCGCCACGTCGAGCCTATACCCGCCGGTGCCGACGACCGCGACGCGCGCGCCCTCGTTCCGGAGCAACTGCACCATCGAGAGCCCCACCGGGCCGGGGCCGTAGACGACGGCGAAGTCGTCGGGCTGGACCTCGGCCTTGTGCACGGCGTTGACCGCGGCCGCGAGCATCTCGACAAAGGCTCCCTGCTCGTCCGTGAGCGTGTCCGGCAGCTTATAGGCGTGGGCCGCCTTCGTCTTCGCGAACTGCGCGAACCCGCCGTCGGTGGTGACGCCGAGGACGGACAGGTTGGCGCAGAACTGGGGCTTGCCCGCACGACAGGAGTTGCACGCGCCGCAGCTCTGGATCGGGCAGACAGCCACCCGGTCGCCCTCCTGCAGCCCGTAGGTGCCTGCGATCTTGCCGAGCCCGACTACCTTGCCGGAGAACTCGTGCCCGAGCACGAGCGGCCCCTTGCCGGTAGCGGTGCCGACCGGGCTCTTGCCGTAGTAGTACTCGACATCGGAGCCGCAGAACCCGCAGGCCGACACCTCGACGAGGACCTCGTCCTCGGCGATCGTCGGCTCGGGCACCTCCTCGACGCGGATGTCCTTCGGCTCGTAGAAGACTGCTGCTTTCATCTCGCTCTCACTCCTCTCAGCGGTTACGGACGTGCTTGTCGAGCAGGGCGTCGAGCGCGAACCGGTCGCTCCAGGTGTCGGCCCAGGTGTCCGCGGTCATCGGGATGGCGTCGACGGACCACCACTTGCTCGTATAGCCGGCGTCGACGACGGCGGGGATCAGCGCGTCGAAGTCGACCACGCCCTTGCCGATGCCGAGGTGCGTGCCGAACGCGTTGTGCCACGTGTTCGAGTCGGTGTCGCAGACGTGCATGTGACCGATCTTCCCGGCCATCATCTTCACGAACTCGAGCTGGCCTCCCTCGAGGCGCTCCTGCGGCTGCACCTGGTTGTGCGCGATCACGCAGCACGCCTCGACGTGGCCGACGTCGAACATCAGCTGCATGTTGTCGTGGCCGACGTCGTTGAGGAGCTTGACGGCCTCGGACGGCTTGACGAACAGCTGGCCCGACTCGAGCTCCCACAGCATCGTGACGCCGACCTCGGCGCCGCGCTCCGCGTGCTTCTGGAACGTCGTGACGACACGGTCCCACGTCTTGTCGTAGTCGACGCCGCGCGCCATCGGCCCGAAGTCGCCCGGATCGACGCGCATCGCCGGGATCCCGCAGTCGACGCAAAACTGCAGGTGATCCTCGAAGAACGTCTCATACGCGGAAACGACGTCGTCGCCGCCCGTGGCCCACGGCAGCCGGCCGAAGTCGCCATACGGCCCCGGTGCGTAGCCGGCGATCTCGAGGTTCTTGCTCGACAGCCAGTCGACGAGCTTCTTGCGACTCGCAGCGTCCGGGTACTTCTCGATCGTCGCGTGGTCGAAGAACCCGGCCAGCTCGATCCCGTCGTACCCGAAGGCCGACAGCACGTCCACGACCTGCTCCAGCGACGGGATGGGATCCATCCCGAATGCAAGGCACCAGCTCCCTCGTGAGATCTTGGCTTCCATCGGTCCCTTTCTCCTTTCGTTCCCGCCCTCGCGTGCCGCCGGGGGGCGTCACGCCATCAGCAGGCCTCCATTGACATCCAGTTGCGCCCCGGTGACGAAGCTCGAGGCGTCGGAGACGAGCCAGGCGACGGCCTCCGCCACTTCCTCTGCCGTGCCGGCACGTCCGAGCGGGGTGGCCGCGATCGTCCGCTCGCGATCGTCGGGTGCCATGCCGAGCCCCATCCCCGACTCGATGAAACCGGGATTGACGCAGTTCACCCGTACGCCGTGGGGACCGGCGTATCGGGCCAGCGCCTTCGTCATGCCGATCACGGCCGCCTTCGAGGTCACGTAACCCGCTCCCGACTGCACGCCGCCGAGCTGGCCGGCGATCGAGCCGAGCGTCACCACTGTACCCCTCTGGCGCGGCACCATCACGCGCAACGCGGCCTGCACGGTGACGAACGTGCCGCGGACGTTCACTGCCTGGATCCGGTCCCACTCCTCTGTCTCGATCGCGTCGACCGGCGTGCCCTGGTAGAGGCCGGCGGCGGCGACGAGCGCATCGAGGCAGCCGAGCTCCTCGACCGTCCGGGCGACGAGTGCGGCCGCGCCGGCCTCGCTCGTGACATCCGCTGCGACGGCAAGGGTGCCGCCGACCTCCGCGCGAGCGCGCTCGAGCGCAGCTGCGTCGATGTCGGAGAGCACCACGCGGGCGCCGTCGGCGACGAACAGGCGGCAGCAGGCAAGACCGATCCCTCCGGCGGCGCCCGTGACGACGACGACCTTGCCGTCACGACGGCCGGTCATGCCGCCGCCTGCGGCGCCAGCTGCACGACCTCGACCGCGTTCCCGTCCGGATCCTCGATGTAGATGCCGCGCCCGCCCCTGTTCGGCCCGCTGGTCGTGACGACGGGCAGCGACCGGAACGTGACGCCGGCCGCTTGGAGCCGTGTCACCTCGGCGTCGAGATCGTCCGTGATGAAGCAGACGTGAGCGCTACCCGCGTCCTGCAGGGGCCTCGCGCGCAGCTCGCCCCGCGGCGCCTTGTACTCGAGCAACTCGAGCCGCTGACCGTAGCCGGAGAGGTGCACGAGACGCTGATGGGCGCCCGGCACGGCGGTGATCTGCTCGACGTAGTCCCGCTCCACCTCGCGGTCGGAGGCGACCTCGAGTCCGAACAAGCCCGTGTAGAACGCGAGCGAGCGATCCATGTCGGAGACGGTCAGCGCGAAGTGGTGGATGCCGGTGATCACGTCAGACGAGACGGCGGTAGGGATGCCGGAGGAGGCGCGCGAGCAGCGCGAAGAAGCGGCCCGCCTCCGAGACGCCGAGCTCGGAGAGGTCACCTGAGAGGGCGAGCGTGAGCTCCGGCGAGTCCGGTCCGCTGCGGTCGACGGTGAGCAGACAGCCCGTAGGCGGTTCGCGGAGCGCGACACCAGTGCCCGGCTGCTCGCAGGAGACCGTCACAACGGCGCCGCCGACGTCGGCGGGCGCCAGCCGGCCGGCGCACGCGGCCTCCACGAGGCGCGCCACCTCGGCGCGGACCTGCGGCAGCGGCGCCTCCGTCGCGTTCCTGACGACGGGGACGAGCACAGCACTACCAGCGGTGACAAGGACACCGACGCCGGTTCGGTCCGACCGGACGGCGCCACCGGTTGGGGAGGACGAGCAGGCCAGCGCGCGTCCTGCGGCTGCGACGACGACGTCGGTCAGCGTGCCGCGCAGGTCGCGGCAGAAAAGGAGGAGCTCAGGTGCCTCGATCGCTGCCTCGAGCCCGGGGTCGGCAGAGGAGCGCGCCCTCATCTCCGTGATCTCGATGCTCATGCGCGCGCCTTCCGTCGCAGCCGAGGAGGGGCCGAGCTACCCCGTGCCTCGAACGACGTCGGGAGCACGACCACGCGCAGGCGTCGACGCGGAGCCTCGAGGCGTGCGAGCAGCAGCTCGGCCGCCGTCCGGCCGAGGTCGTCCATGTCGCGGCGGACGACGTCGAGCGGGGGGTTGTGGAGGGCGGTCAGCTCGGTCTCCTCGCACGCCACGACCGAGAGGTCCTCGGGAATGCGCAGGCCCAGATCGCGGATCGCCGCGAACAGGCCCGCGAAGAGCTGGTTGTTGCCGGCGATGATCGCGGTCGGCGGGTCGGACAAGGCGAGGACCTCTGCCACCGAGCGGTACCCGTCCTCAACGGTCAGCTCGCCGGAGCGGCAGAGGGCGTCGTCGCGCGGGATCCCGAGCCGGGCCAACTCGTCGTCGTAGGTCTGGATGCGCACCCGGCTCCCTCGCTGGGCCGGCGTGCCGGCGATCAGTGCGATGCGCCGGTGCCCGAGGTCGACGAGGTAGCGGATCGCCGTCCCGATGCCCGCGCCGTGATCTGAGAGCACCGCGTCCGCACGCGAGCCCGGCACCTCGCGGTCGAGGAGCACAGCCGCCTGGAAGGAACCGACGCGGTCGCTGAGACCGGGAGCGGCCTCGTCCGCGGTGGCGATGATCAGCCCGTCGAGGCGCCGCTGGCGAAAGGCCGTGATCAGCTCCGCCTCGTGCTCCGGGTCGTTCGCGGAGTTGGCGATCATGAGGGCGTATCCGCGCGGGCTGAGCGCGAGATCGGCGGCTTTCGCGATCGAGGCGAACAGCGGGTTCGAGATGTCGCTGACCACGAAACCGACGGCCCCCGTCGTACCCGTGCGCATGCTCCGCGCCGCCACGTCGGGCCGGTAGCCGAGCGCCTGACTAGCCGAGAGGATGCGATCCCGCACCTCGGGGCGCACGAAGGGTTGGTCGTTGAGGGCGCGCGAGACCGTCGAGACGGAGACTCCGGCCTCGCGCGCGACGTCACGGAGAGTGGCGTTCTTCACCGAGTGGGAACGTTCCTTGAGAACGTTTGCAAGACTATGCCTGCGGTGCCTCCGGGTCAAGCTGCAGAAGCGAGAGCGAGGCGGGCCCGTTTTCGGTCAGACCGTCCATGGCGCGTCGGTGGCCGGGAACGAGTCGGCGACCTCGGGCGCGGCGGCCTTGAAGATCATGAAGCT
>DAIOGR010000195.1:0-4743 GCA_036745155.1 Gaiella sp. | reverse complement strand
CCGGGGGCGAGGAGCCTGCCTGGCAGGACGAGCACCCGACGGAGCCGGGCGAGGTGGTGACCGCGGAGCTCCGGCGACGACAGGTCCTCGTCGTGCTGGCGGTCGTCGCGGCGGTCGTCCTCGGGGGCGCCGCGATCCTCGGCGCGCGCGCCATCTCGGGCTCCGGGGACGGGGCTTCGACCACGGCGGCGACCCTGCCGAGCCCGGCGGGCGGCACCACGGCCACCACACCGGCAACGACACCGGCAACGACACCGGCCGCCACCACTCCCACACAGCCCGGGGGCGCCGCCACGACTCCGCAGCAGACGACCCCGACGCCGACCGCGAGCACCGTCCCGACGGACACGACGCTCCGTCGGGGCGACACCGGCGACAACGTCTCGGCCCTGCAGCAGGCGCTGTCGACCCTCGGCTTCGACCCGGGTGCCGTGGACGGCAAGTTCGGCCCGGTCACCGAGCAGGCGGTGTCGGCCTTCCAGAAGAGCGCGGGGCTGGCGGAGGACGGGGTCGCCGGAGCGAAGACCCTCGCCGCGGTCAACGAGTCGCTGCAGAGCGGTTGAGCGGAACACACCAGCTGCCGCCGCGCCATGTCCGGCGGGAAGGGACGGCGCCGCGAGCGCGACGCTTCAGCCGAGCTGTCGGTAGGCGCGTGCCAGCCGCCCCGGCGGGACGCCGAGCCGGTACAGGAGCTTGATCGCGGCGACCACGAGGAAGGTGCGCACCTCTCCGTGCGCTCTCTGGCGTCGTGCCGAGGTCGTCACCGCGTCCGGCAACACGACGAAGCGCCCTTCCCTGCGGAGGCGCAGGACGAGATCGAAGTCCTCCATGATGGGGAGCGGGCGGTAGCCGTCGACGCGGTCGAAGGCGGCTCGCGTGACGAAGATCGCCTGGTCTCCGTAGACACCGCGGTGAAACCGCTCGTACAGGGCGGCCGCGAGCCGGGCGAGCCTCGGCCGGTCGTCGAAGCGGACGCTGAATGCACCCGCGTCGGCGTGCGAGAGCGCGCGCAGGATCGCCTCGGCTGCCCCGCCGGGGAGCGTCGTGTCGGCATGGAGGAAGAGCAGGACATCGCCCGTTGCGGTCGCGGCCCCGGTGTTCATGGCGTCGGCTCGTGTGCCGGGCGCATCGACAACGGTGGCGCCGGCGGCTGCTGCGAGCTCCCGCGTGCCGTCGGCGCTGCCGCCGTCTGCGACGATCACCTGGCAGGGGCCGAGCGCCGCGCGGGCAGACAGGATCGCCGACTCGATCGCCCGCTCCTCGCCGAGCGTCGGTATGACGACGGAGATCGTCAACGCCGGCGTGCGTCGAGCGAGAGCCTGCTCCCGGACGGCGTGACGAGGACGACGAGACCGATGGCCACGAACATCACGTACGTCCACACCCACTCGTTCGGGGCCCGGACGACGAGCAGGGTGATCGTGATCGACTGGATCAAACCGATCAGCGCCCCGACACGCGTCCACAGCCCGAGCAGGAGCAGGACACCGGCGGTGAGCTCCGCGAGGAAGACGAGCCAGCCGAACAGCGCGAAGTGCGGAATCACGACCTCGCGCGTGAAGTCCCGCAGCGGCCCGATCACCGCGTACTGCTCGGCCCGCTCGAAGTTGTAGAGCAGCCCTTCGGGGTCGTGCTTCCCGAAGTCGGGAGGCAGTTTCCAGCTGAGGTTCGCGAGCCAGAGGACGCCGAGCAGGATGCGAAGCCCGGCGAGGCTGTACAGGGCACGTGCGGCCTCGCCGGGCGAGCGCCGTTCCGGGACGGCCGAGCTCAAAACAGCGGCTGCCCGGTCAGCGTCTTGCCGAGCAGGTCGACGAGGACGTCCGTCGTCGGTGCCATCACCGAGGCGGCCCGCGCGTCGCGGAAGAGCCGCTCCAGCGGCAGGTGCCGCGAGTAGGCGGCGCCGCCGCACACCCGCATCGCCGTGTCGGTCACCTCGATCGCCATCTCCGCGCCGGCCGCCTTGAGGGCGAGCACGCCGAGCTGGGCCTCCGGCGCCCCCGCCTCGACCTGGCCGGCGACCTCGTAGAGCAGGGCACGGGCCTGCAGGTGCCGCACCTTGGCGTTGCCGAGGCGGGCCCTGATCGTGGCGAGGCCCGCCAGGGAAGTGCCCTCGTGGTCGAGTCGAGTGGCAGCAGCATGCGCCGCCGCCTGCTCGAGGGCGGCGCCGGAGAGGCCGACGCAACAGGCCGCGCAGCCGAGGACGAACCAGGGCAGCGTGGCGGACATCATCACCGTAAAGCCGCCGTCCTGCGCGCCGAGGCGACGGTCGTGGTCGACCCGCACACCGTCGAACCTGACGGGCGAGGAGCCGTTGCCACGCATGCCGAGGCCGTCGAAGGGCCCCCGGATCTCGATGCCCGCCGAGCCCGGGTCGACGAGGTAGAGCTCGGTCACGAGTGGGTCGGTGGCGCCGGGGGCGCGCACGCTCGTGACGTACGAGTCGGCGTGCTCGGCGGACGTCACCCACGACTTGTCGGCGTCGATCGTCACGGTGTTCCCGTCCCGGGTCGCCGTGGAGAGCTGCGCCCAGAAATGGCTGCGAGTGCCCGTCTCGGAGAACGCGATCGTCGTCAGGTGCTCGCCCGCCGCGATCGCGCGCAAGGCATCCGCGAGCGGCCCGTCCTCCTCGCTCGTGCACGCCTGGAGCGTCTGGGCGGCAACGACGTGCATGGTGTAGATCATCCCCGTCGAGCCGCAGGCGGCGGCGACCTGCTCGATCGCCCGGGCGACGGCACGCGGGCCTCCACCGGGGCCGCCGAACCGTTCGGCGACACCGAGCCCGAGCAGGCCTGCGTTGCGGAGCGCGTCGACGCTCTCCGAGGGGAAGCGACCGGCACGGTCTGCCTCCGTCGCGCGGGCGGCAAGCTCTTCCGTCGGGACGCGTAGGCCCTCGACGGTGACGGACGAGATCACGCTCATGGTGCGGGTACCTCCTGGGTGGTTGGGACATCTTCTTCGTTCGGGCTTGGGTGCGCTCGGAGCGGCGCGAGGTTCAGCCGGGCGAGGGTCTCGGCCGTTCTCCTTCCCGGGAGCGTCTCGATCCGCTCGGCAACGGCGGCGAGGTCGCCGGTCGTGTCGATGTCGCGCCAGGGCTCGAGCAGCCGGACGACGAGGGAAAGGCCACGGCAGCGTGCAAGGGTCGTCTCGAGCACGCTCGCAGTCGACCAGGGGATGCCGGCGAACAGCGCCGGGTGGAGCTCGCGAACGCCGAGCAACCAGTAGCCGCCGTCGTACCCGGGGCCGAGGACGACATCGGCTCCGTCGCCGAGCAACTCGACGGCGTCGCGCAGAGCACCCGCCGGCACGCCGGGGATGTCGGACGAGACGAGCAATGCGATGCCTCCGAGCCGGAGCGAGTGGCGCACCCCCGTGCGCAGCGCGTCGCCGAGGCCGCTTCCCTCCTGCACGACGATCGGGGAGCCGGGGCCGGCCAGCTCGGCGAGCATCGCGACCTCGTCGGTACCGGCGCAGAGAATCCCGACCCTGTCGACCTCGCGACGGCACCCGTCGAGCGTGTCGAGCAGCATCGAGCGCGCGAGGTCCGTGGCCTGCGTGGGCCCGATCGCCGTCGCGAGGCGGGTCTTCGCCCTTCCGGGCACCGGGGCCTTGGCGACGACGAGGACGATGGGCTCCTCCCGACCGGGAGAGACGGCGCTCACGCTCACCTCACGTTCCTGACGACGTCGGCGCCACGGGCCTGCGTGCCGGGATGGGCGAGGAACGCGCGAAGCGCCTGCGCGAGCGGGAACAGCTCGCCGCCGACGCGCAGGTCGGTGTCGGTGACGCCGTCCCGTACCGTCGGCGCGAACGGATGCAGGAAGACACCCTCTGCGGTGAGCGTCAACTCGGGGAGCGTGTCGTGTTGCCCCAGCTCGGCGCCGAGGCGCGCGGTTGCCGCCCGTCCCCGGCGCACCACCCCGCGCACGACGTGGTCCTCGTCGGGCACGCCGAGGGTGCGGTGCAGGTCGCAGAGCAGGTCGAGGTCGCAGCGCGTCGCGTCGACCAGGGTCGTCGCGATGCGCACGCGAACGCCGCGCTCGCGGAGCCTCGGGATCGCCGCGACGACCTGCGCGAAGTTCCCCGCCCCGCGAGCCGCGTCGTTCGCCGCGGCGTCGTGGGAGTCCAGCGAAAGCTGGATGGCCGCGTCGAGGGCTCCGAGAGGCTCGAGCTCGTCCAGCATGCGGTCGGTGAAGAGCGTCCCGTTGGACAGCGCCACGGTGGGGAGGATCCGCGCGATGTGGACGAGCGTCTGCGGGAACGACGGCAGCATGAAGACCTCGCCGCCGGTGATGCCGACCGAGCGCAGGCCGAGTGCGGCAGCGTCGGCCACCGCCTGGAGCATGGTCTCGGGCGAGAGCGCACGGCGGTCGGCGATCGCCGGGTGCGACTCGGTGAGGCAGTAGCTGCACGCCAGGTTGCAGTGGTAGGTCGCGTACAGCCACAGCCGGTCGCCGACTCTTCCGTCTGCCACGGCGTCGGCAAGGGCGCTCACGTGCTCCGGGGTCTCGCTGGTCACGAGTGGAGAACGTAGTCGGATGGCCGCTGGGCATGCGTTGTGATTCCGCAAAGGCACGGGGACAGGCGCAGCCCGGCGCCAGCACACCTGCTCGACGGAGTGCCGGGCGACGTTTGCGCTACCGGCATCGCGTGAACGAGCACACTCCAGCTCCTCGACGAAAGGAAATGTCTCATGTGCTTCACGACTCGTGCCGCAGCTCTGCTCGTCGGAGCCGTTACCCTCGT
>DAIOGR010000194.1:3676-4767 GCA_036745155.1 Gaiella sp. | reverse complement strand
GGAGCAGTACCACGTGTGCCTCGCCGGCCCCGGCCTGCGCCGGGACGATCCGCGCAGGTACGCCGCCGCTCTGCTCGACGCGATTCTGGGGGGCTCCGCGTCGTCGCGCCTGTTCCAGGAGATCCGCGAGAAGCGCGGCATGGCCTACTCGGTGTACACGTACGCGTCCTCGTACGTCGACGCCGGCCAGGTCGGGCTGTACGTCGGCACCCGCGAGGAGAACCTGCGCGAATGCCTCGACGTGATCGCCGCGGAATTGGCGGACGTGGGCGCGGGGAACATCCGCGCGGGGGAGCTGGAGCGGGCGAAGGAGAACATGAAGGGCCGCCTGCTGCTGTCGCTCGAATCGACGTCGGCCCGCATGAACCGGCTCGGCAAGGCCGTGGTGACGGGCACCGAGATCGTCCCGATCGACGAGACGGAGCGCCGCATCTCGCAGGTCAGCGCCGACGACGTCGCCGCGCTCGCCCGCGAGCTGTTCACGCCGGCGAGGCTCTCTGCCGCCGGCATCGGGCCGAGTGAGAAGCGCTTCCGCGCCGCGGTCGAGTCGATCAATCCGGGCATCGCCCGTCACGCCGCATGAGGATCCTGCTCTTCGGCCGTGACGGGAAGGTGGGCAAGGTGCTGGCCACGGCGCTGCGGGACGCCGGCCACGACGTCACGGGCGTCGAGGTCGGGGAGCCGGCCCACCCGGCCGGGTTCGACGTTGCCGTCGACTTCACCGCTCCGACCGCCGTGCTCGGCAACGCCACAGCGGCGCTGTCGTCCGGCGTTCCCTGTGTGATCGGGACGACCGGACTATCCGACGAGGGATTGGCGCAGCTCGATGCGCTTGCCCGCGAGCACGGCGTCGCGTGCTTCGTGGCGCCGAACTTCGCGCTCGGCGCAGTGCTCATGATGCGCTTCGCCGCCGAGGCGGCGAGGTCGCTGCCGCGCGCCGAGATCGTGGAGCTGCACGCAGACACCAAGGTGGACGCTCCGTCCGGCACCGCGAAGGCCACCGCCGCAGCGATGGGAGGCGACGTCCCGATCCACTCCGTGCGCCTGCCCGGGCTCGTCGCTCACCAGGAGGTGATCCTGGGAGGGCGCGG
>DAIOGR010000194.1:0-3576 GCA_036745155.1 Gaiella sp. | reverse complement strand
CCCTAGCTGCGGCTGCGGAGTGCGGCGAGCAGCTCCTGGTGGCGCCGCTCGTCGTCGGTCACCTCGGCCTCCGTCGGCTTCGTCACGCGGGCCATGACCGCTTCGTACGGCTTCACGATGAAGAAGAACACGGCGGCCGCGATCGAGACGAACGTGATCACGGCGCTGATGAACGCGCCGTAGAGGAAGTGCGACTTGTTGATCGTGAACGTCAACGCGCTGAAGTCGGACTTCCCGACGATCGCGCCGATCAGCGGCGTGATCAGGTCCGCCACGAAGGCGGACAGCAGTGCGGCGAATGCACCTCCGATCACGAACGCGACTGCGAGAGTGATCAGATTCCCCTGCATCAGGAAATCCTTGAACTCCTTGAAGATCTTCATAGCTCCTCCAACCGGTAGGCGTACAATCCACAACCGTGCTAGGGGCGATCCTGACTGCAATCGTGACGCCGTTCAACCGGGAACGTGCGGTCGACCTGGCGCAGTTCCGTCTACTGGCGCGGCACCTCGTCGATTCGGGCTCGGACGGCCTGGTCGTGACGGGGACGACGGGCGAGGCGCCGACGCTCACCGACGACGAGCGGCTTGCCCTTTTCGAGGCCGCCGTGGACGAGGTCGGCGGAGACGCGACCGTCGTCGCAGGGACGGGAACCTACTCGACCGCGCACTCGATCCATCTCACCGAGCAGGCGGATGCGCTCGGCGTCGACGGGTTCCTCGTCGTGACGCCCTACTACAACAAGCCGCCGCAGCGCGGCATCGTCGCCCACGTCGAGGCGATCGCCGCGGCGACGGACAAGCCGATCGTCTTCTACGACATCCCGAGCCGCGTCGTCGTCGACGCCGAGCCTGCCACGATCGCGCGGCTGGCCGAGATCCCGAATGTCACCGCGGTGAAGCAGGCGAAGCCGTCGCTCGAGGCCGCACGGCATGTGGTCGCCTGCGGGCTCGACCTCTACGCCGGCGACGACGACCTCATCGTCCCGTTCCTCGAGGTGGGGGGCAGCGGCGGCATCTGCGTCCACACCCACATCGTCGGCCCGCAGGTCAAGGAGCTGATCCGCCGCTTCCGGGCGGGAGACGTCGACGGGGCCCGCGCCCTCGATGCCGAGCTGCGGCCGGCCATCGACCTGCTGCGGGTGCAGACGAACCCGATCGCGATCAAGTGTGCGCTCAACCTCCTGGGCCACGAGGTCGGTGGGCTGCGCCTGCCGCTCGTCGAGGCCTCGCCCGAGGAGGAAGCGGCTGTACGAAGCTGCCTCGAACGGCTCGGCTTGCTGCAACCTGCAACCGCCTGAGCGATCGAGCCGCCGGCGTCGGCACGGTGAGGCAATCGCGCCCGTACACTGCGACCCGATGAGTGACGCGCTCCGCATCATCCCGCTCGGCGGGCTCGGCGAGGTCGGCAAGAACATGACCCTGTACGAGCTGGGTGACGAGCGGCTGCTCGTCGACGCAGGGCTCGCCTTCCCGCGCGACGAGCATCTCGGCGTCGACCTCGTGCTCCCCGACTTCTCGTACCTCGAGGACAAGCCCCTGCGGGCGATCGTCCTCACCCACGGGCACGAGGATCACGTGGGTGCGCTGCCGTACGTGCTGCGCGAGATCGAGGTGGGGGAGGTGATCGCCACCCGGCTCACCCTGGGGATGATCAAGTCGAAGCTCGACGAGCACGGGCTCGGGGCGACGACGACGCTGCGCGAGGCCCGGCCCGAGGACGAAGGCATCCAGCTCGGGCCGTTCCGGCTCGAGTTCGTGCGGATGGCGCACTCGATCCCCGACTGCATGGCGATCCTGCTCGAGACGCCTGCCGGCCGTGTGCTGCACACGGGCGACTGGAAGCTCGACCACACACCCGTCGACGGCCTCAAGACGGATGTGGGCAAGCTCGCGGAGATCGGCAACCGCGGCGTCGATCTCCTACTCGCCGACTCGACGAACGCCGAGCGGCCGGGCATGACAGGGTCGGAGCGGCTCGTCGGAGAAGCATTCCGGCAGATCTTCCCGACGCGCACGGGGCGCATCCTGGTCGCCTCCTTCGCGTCCAACATCCACCGCATGCAGCAGGCGGCAGAGGTGGCGATCGCGAATGGACGCAAGGTGGCCCTCGTCGGCCGATCCATGCGCAAGAACATGAACATCGCGCGCAACCTCGGCTATGTCGACCTGCCCGACGACGCGCTCGTCTCCCCGAAGGAGGCGATGGAGCTGCCGCCGAACCGGGTGCTCGTCCTCTGCACGGGCAGCCAGGGTGAGCCGATGTCCGCGCTCACGCGTATCGCCTACGGCGACCACCAGAACGTGACGGTCGAGCGTGGCGACACCGTGATCATCTCCGCGAAGCCGGTGCCGGGGAACGAGCTCCGCGTGCACGACTCGATCAACCGGCTGGCGCGCGCGGGCGCGGAGGTGCTCCACGAGGAGGTCGCGCTCGTCCACGTGTCCGGGCATGCGTGCTCCGAGGAGATGAGGACGCTCCTGTCGCTCGTACGACCGAAGGCGCTGATGCCGATCCACGGCGAGTACCGGATGCTCGCCGCCCACGCGCAGCTCGGGCGGGACGCCGGCATACCGGCGGCGGGGATCGTGATCGCCGAGAACGGCTCCGTCGTCGAGCTGACGCCACGGGGAGTCGGGATCGTTGATCGCATCGAGGCCGGGGTGACGTTCGTCGACGGTCTCGGAGTCGGCGACGTCCAGGACGTCGCGCTGCGCGACCGGCGGAGGCTGTCGGAGGACGGGGTGCTGATCATCGTCACGACGGTTGCGCTCTCCGACGGCGGCGAGATCGCGCCACCCGAGCTGATCGCCCGCGGCTTCGGCGAGGACGAGGAGCTGATCGACGACCTGCGCGAGGAGGCCGACCGGGTTGCGCTGGAGCTGGCGGCGGGTGGCATCACCGAGATCAAGCTCCTGCAGGAGCACATGCACGACGCGATCGGCCAGCTCGTCTACGACCGCACCCGACGCCGGCCGATGATCCTCCCGGTCGTGATCGAGGTCTGAGATGCGTCCGCGGCGGCCGTGCGTGATCGGCCGGAAGGCTCGACATCTCTCCTCGACCAGCCGATGATGGTCGTATGAGCCACTCCGAAGCGTCGACGACGGCCGGCTGGCCGGAGGTGCTGCGGGCGCATGCGGCGACCGATCTCACCGCCCGGCGGCTCACGGCGCAGCTCCGGGCGTGCGAGGCGTCCTCGCTCGCGTTCTGCCGCCTGCTCGAGCGCTGGAACCGCGGCGATGCCCACCCGGCCACGGCCGGCCAGCGCGAGGCGGCGTTGCGCCACGCGGCAGACCGGGTCGAGACGGCGATCGCCGGCCTGGAGCGGCCGCTCTCCCGCTACCTGCTCGAGCTCGAGCCCGAGCGCGCCGAGGGGCGCTCCTGGTACCTCGGCCCGGGTGCCGGTGAGCTCGTCGAGTGGCGGCCCGTGCTCGACCGCGCGGGTGTGCATGCCTGCCCCAACCGGGTCGCGGCGGTCTACCTGGAGCTGGCCGTGCTGGTACGCGCGCTGCAGGGGCTCGCCGACACGGCGCGTCTCGACACGGAGCTCGATCGTTCCTCTCTGTGGGCGGG
>DAIOGR010000193.1:0-4785 GCA_036745155.1 Gaiella sp. | reverse complement strand
GTGCCGATCAGGCGCAGCCCGTTCGCGCTCGCCGTCGATCCGGTCGAGACGAGGTCGACGATCGCGTCGGCGAGACCCAGCCGCGGTGTCGCCTCGACGGATCCCGAGACCGGGACGAGCTCTGCCTCGACGCCGCGCTCCGTGAGCAGCAGCCGCGTCGAGACAGGGTAGGCCGTGGCGACGCGCAGCCCACCGAGGTGCTCGATCGCAGTCTGAGGCGCGTCGTCGGGAACTGCGGCCTGCAGCGTGCAGCGTGCGAAGCGGAGCTCCGCCAGCGTGACGACGTCGGCCTGGGCCTCGACGACCAGGTTGGCACCCGTGATGCCGAGGTGGACGACACCGTCCTGCACGTATTCGGGGATGTCGCTCGGGCGCACGAGCAGCAGGTCGACGGGTGCGTTCGCGCACGGCACGACGAGCGAGCGCTCGGTCGTCTCGAAGGAGAGCCCCGCCTCGGCGCAGAGGCGCAGTGCCGGTTCGGCCATACGGCCCTTGGCAGGAACGGCGAGGGTGAGCCGGCCGTTCTCGCCGGCCCGGGTGAAGGTGCTCACCCGCGGGCCTGCCGTTTGACGCGATCAAGAGCGATGCGGTAGCCGCCGGTGCCGTGCTTGAGCCACTGCGCAACCCGCGTCACGGTCGCGGTCGACGTCGGCACGCGTCCCGCGATCTCGACGTAGGCCACGCCCTGGTCGAGCAGGAGCACGGTCTGCCAGCGGTGTGCGAGCGCCTCGAGCTCGGGAAGCGTGCAGAGATCGCGCAGGAACCGCTGTGCCTCGTCGGCGTCGCGCAACGTCATCAGCGCCGTCGCAAGGGCCTCGAGGCCAGGGATCGCCTCGACGGTGCGCTCGGCGGGCCGGGGCTCGGTTGCAGACCGTGTTCTCACCATCGTGCGTTACATGGTAGCATGTTAGCGTGCTAACACAAGAGTTCGAAGTGATTCCCGCCATCGACGTCCTCGCAGGACGCGTCGTACGTCTCGCGGAAGGGCGGCGGGAGGCGGTGACGATCGAGGGTGGCGATCCGGTGGAGCTGGCCCGGCGGTTCGCTGCCGAGGGAGCCACGCGTCTGCATCTCGTCGACCTGGACGGTGCGTTCTCGGGCCAGCCGACGCTCTCGCTCGTCGAGCGGGTCGCCACGGCCGGCGGGCTGCCGCTGCAGGTCGGCGGCGGCTACCGGGATGTCGAAGCGGTGGCCTCGGCCCTCTCTGCCGGCGCGACCAGGGTGATGGTCGGCACCGCCGCCCTCTCCCCCGCCTTTCTGCGGCAGGCGGCGGCACGCTTCGGGGAAGGCCTCGTCGTCGCCATCGACGTGCGCGACGGCAAGGTCGCGGTCGACGGCTGGACACGGGCCTCGGAGCTGACGGCAGCCGAGCTCGCTCGGCGCTGCGCCGGGGCGGGCGTTACGCGACTGCTCGTCACGGCGACGGCGCGCGACGGTTCGCTCGCCGGCCCCGATCTCGACCTGCTCGCTCAGGTGCTGCCGTGCCGGCTACCCGTCGTCGCCGCCGGCGGCGTCGCCTCGACGGACGACGTGGTCGCGCTTCGCGACCTCGGCTGCGAGGCGGCGGTGGCGGGCAGCGCCCTCCTCCTCGGCCGATTCACGCTCCCCGAGGCGCTGGCGGCCCTCGCCTCCCCGGGTCGCTAGCCTCCGCCGCCGCCCGGGATCGGAGGATCCTGGGCGAGTGTGCGTTGCAGGCCCCGCACGAGCTCGTCGCGCTGAGCGCTCGAGAGCCTTCCCCCCGCGTGCAGCGGCTTGTACTGGAAGGGCGGCATCGAGCCTCCCTGCACGGCCTCGACGATGTCACCCGCGTCGGCCTGCGGACGGTTCCACTCCGAGAAGTTCAGGGTCTCGCGACCGCCCTTGACGTCGGCGTAGACGAGCCACGAGACCGGGGCGATGTTCGTGTACCACTTCCAGTTCGTCAGGTTGGAGTGACAGTCGAAGCACGCGCCGGCAGCGAGCTGCTCGGTGCGTGCGCTGTCCCACTTGACGGCTTGCGTCACGGGGGGGTTCTTGTGGTTGCGGCCGTAGGGGATCACCTGCGCGACGAGGAAGAGAGCAACGGCGGCGACGAGGCCCCTGAGCAGCCATTTCTTCACTCCTCCAGCATGAGGAGCGTTCAGCCACGATCACATCGGGGCGGAAACCGATCGGCCTGTGGGGAACTACCGAGTGGGTACGCTCGGCGCACGATGATGCGCTTCTGCGACGACCTCGGCGAGCACGGCTTCTCGTGGACCGTCGACGAGCCGATGCAGCGCACGTCGCACGCGCTCGCCGCCGACGGCCTCGTCTGGCTCGTCGATCCCGTCGACTGGCCGGAGGCGATCGACCGCGCCGCCGCCCTCGGGCGCCCCGCAGCCGTGCTGCAGCTGCTCGACCGGCACAACCGCGACTGCGCTGCCGTGGCCGCCCGGCTGGGCGTGCCGCACGTCGTCGCTCCGACCGAGATCCCCGGCAGCCCCTTCGAGGTCGTGGACGTCGTGCGCCGGAAGCGCTGGCAGGAGAGCGCGCTCTGGTGGCCTGCCACGGGCACGCTGGTCGTCGCCGAGGCAGTGGGCACGATCCCGTTCTTCACGGTCGCAGCCGACCCTGTCGGCGTGCACGGGCTGCTGAAGCCGTTCCCGCCGAAGGTGCTGCGTCGCTTCGAGCCCCGGCATCTGCTCGTCGGACACGGCGAAGGGCTCCACGGTCAGGGTACCTCCGAGGCGCTCGCCACGGCCCTCCAGCGCTCGCGGCTCCGCATCCTGCCGTGGCTCGCGAAGCTGCCGTTCGCCCTGGGCTCCAGCCGAGCGCGCCGACGCGGACGCTAGGGTCGCGCGCCGACGAGCCCGGGGCGGATCAGCCTGGGTGGAGCCTTCAGCCCCGCCTCGCGCACGGGCGGGTTGACCGTCTCGGCAAGCTCTGTGGCGCCGAACGACGCCGCCACGCGCTCCTCGGGCACCTGCCCGTACAGCGTGGTGCGCTGGCGCGGGGTACGCCCCGCGGAGCGAATCAGCTCTTCCATGCGCTCGGGTGGCAGCTCCTGCCCCCACTCCGAGCCCGCCGCCCGCGAGATCGACTCGTTCATCAGCGTGCCGCCGAGATCGTTGACGCCGGCGCTGAGGAGCTGGCGCGCTCCCTCCGGGCCTGCCTTCACCCAGGAGGCCTGGATGTTGGTGACCAGCGGATGCAGCGCGAGCCGTGCGACGGCGTGCGTGAGCAGCACCTCGGAGAACGTGGGGCCGCGGCGGGCCAGCCCCTTGAGGAACATGGGTGCCTCCATCGGCACGAACGGAAGCGGCACGTACTCGGTGAAGCCGCCCGTCCTGGCCTGCTGCTCCCGCAGCCGCCGCAGATGCCGGGCCCAGTGCACCGGCCGCTCGACGTGCCCGAACATGATCGTCGCCGTCGAGCGCAGTCCCACCCGGTGGGCCGCGTCGTGCACTGCGAGCCACTGGTCGGTCGAGACCTTGTCGGGGCAGATGACGGCCCGGACTTCGTCGTCGAGGATCTCGGCAGCTGTGCCCGGCAGCGAGCCGAGGCCGAGGTCGCGCAACCGCGCAAGATAGTCCTCCAGCGAGAGCCCCAGCGTGGCCGCCCCCTGCCAGATCTCGAGCGCCGAGAAGGCGTGCACGTGCATCGCGGGCACCGCGTCGCGGATCGCCGAGACGACCCCGGCGTAGTAGTCGCCGGTGAACGCCGGATGGATGCCGCCCTGAAGGCACACCTCCGTGGCGCCCCGCTCCCACGCCTCCTCGACGCGGCGCACGATCTCGTCCATCGGCACCAGGTACGCGGGGCCGCGCAGGTTCTCGGCCAGCTTGCCCTTCGAGAAGGCGCAGAAGCCGCATCGGAAGTAGCACACGTTCGTGTACTGGATGTTCCGGGTGACCACGTAGGTCACCTCGTCCCCGCAGACCTCGCGGCGCAGCCGGTCGGCCGCCGCGAGCACCCGCTCCCGCTCCGAGCCGCGGGACTCGAACAGCCGCACGATCTCCTCCTCGCCCAGCTCGGCACCGGTGAGCTCGAGCGGGACGGCATCCCGGCGCACGAGGAAGGGCACCTCGACCGGCTCGCCGGGCGCCCAGCGGTCACCGCGGGCGAGCCCCATCGCGTCGGCGGCACGCCGGATCGCCGGAGCAACGGCTGCGTCGGCCCAGCGGTCGAGGTCGGCGACGTGCTCGGGATAGAGCGGCAGCCGCGGCGCGAGCTCGAGACCTCGGCTACGACACGCCTCGCGCAGCCGCTCGACGTCCGGCCACGGGGCCTCGGGGTTGACGTGGTCGATCGTGACCGGTGAGACGCCGCCCCAGTCGTCGATACCCGCGTCGAGCAGGCGAGGGAACTCGTCGTAGGCGAGGTTGGGAGGCGCCTGCACGTGCCACGCCGGCCCCAGGACGACGCGGGCGGCAGCCACGGTCCAGAGCTGGTCGTCGAAGCTCGCATCCGGGTGGTCGGCCATGCGCGTCCCCGGCTTGGCGCGGAAGTTCTGGACGATCACCTCGCCGAGGTGGCCGTGCTCCTCGCCCAGCGCCTTCAACGCGAGCAGCGCTTCGATCCTCTCGCGGCGGGTCTCGCCGATGCCGATCAGGATCCCACTCGTGAACGGGATCGCGAGCTCGCCGGCGAGGCGGATCGTCTCGAGCCGGCGGGCGGGCACCTTGTCGGGCGAGGCCCAGTGCGGGCCTCCCTTCACGGACAGCCGGTCGGAGACGGTCTCCAGCATGATCCCCATCGAGGCGGCGGCGGGCCGCAGCATGGCGAGCTCGCCGCGGCTCATCACGCCCGGGTTCAGGTGCGGCA
>DAIOGR010000192.1:0-4808 GCA_036745155.1 Gaiella sp. | reverse complement strand
TGCCCCCGACAAGAATCGAACTTGTGCACGCGGTTTAGGAAACAGCGTGGAAGGGCGAGTGGCTCGCCGACTATCAGCGGCTTGTGGGCGGTGGCACGGCCAGCGCCTGGTGGATCGGGCCGATGCTTCATTCTGCGCCGGACGCTCGAGACCGCGCTTCCGCCTGGCGGCTCGCCATCCCGAGCTCGTCGTAGGTGTTCCTTGCCTCGCGGATCAGGTGGTCGCCGTCGCGGTCCGTGGAACCGGGGCCTCTTGACAGGTGCGCATATGCCTCCTGGGTGTATGCGAGCCACGGCCGTGCCCCGATCCGGGTGTTCATCGCGATGGCGCCCTCGAAGTGTCGTTCGGCGTCCTCGGAGCGGTCGAGCGTCGTCGCGAGTAGGGCGAGGTAGTAGGCGGTCGAGCCGGCGCTGAACTCGGGCGTCGAGATGGAGATCCGCCCGGCGTACGGAAGGAGGAGTTCGTAGAGCTCGGCGGCACGTTCCCGATCGTCGAGCGTGTTGGCCGTCTCGGCTAGCAGAGACATACTGGCGAGCCACATCTCGTTGAAGGGGATGGACGCGAAGAAGTCGGCGGCGAGAGCATCGAGCTGCTGCTGTGACTCCTGGCGAGCCTCGAGCAGCGCTGACATGTGGGCGAGGACGCAGCGCCAGATCGGATACGTCGGATAGTCGTCGACCGACTGCCGGACGACCTTCTCCATCTCGGCGAGCCGGCCCTGGTGGCGGCGGAGCATGTAGAGCTGGAGGCGGAACGAGACCTCGGCGTTCCAGCTCTCGGCCAGCTCGCCGAGGCTCGCGGCCGCCGCCATGAGCTGCTCGGCCTCCTCGAAGTCGCCCCTGAGGAGCGCGTGGTGTGCGCGAAGCTCGGCCACGATCCACGCCTGCGAGGGCTGTCGAAGCTCGGCGGCGATCCGCGACATCCGATCGAGGTCGCTCCGTGCGGCACCGATATCGCCGAGCTCGAGAAACGCCTCGCTCCGGTGCTCGTAGGCCTCGAGCGCGAGCTCGAGATCGCCGGTGCTCAGCGCGAGATCGGCGAGCTCGGTGGCGAGCGTGACCTGCTCGTTCGTGTGGTCGGGCGAATGGTGCGCAGAGATGTATCCGGCGAGCGCGTAGGCGGTCGTCTGCGGATCGTCGATCCGCCTCGCGAGCGCGAGCGCCTCGTTGCCGAGAGCGTGCCGCCGTGCCGGCGAGGCGGTGGCGTCGCGGAGAGGACCGCCCGCGAGTCGCGCGAGAAGCATCACGCGGAGCTCGCTCTGCTCGTCGCCGATCGCGGCGAGTGCGCTCTCGAGCAGTGGAGCGAGGTACGGATCGTCGCGGGCGACGTTCCAGACGATCCGGCCGCCGTAGCCGAGCGCAGCACGGGCGAGCTCCTCGACCCGGCCCAGCCGGTCGGCGAGCTCGGCGGCGGCGCGATACGTGCGGCGTGAGGCGGGTGTGTCGCCGGAGCGGCCTTGAGCGTCGCCGAGCGCGAGCAGGAGCTCGCACCGCTCGACGTCGTCGACGACGAGCTCCAGCGTGGCCTCGTACAGGCGCACAGCTTCCTCGTAGGCGAGCAGCGTCGCCGCCCTCTCGGCGGCGTCGCGCCCGTACCGGACGGCTTTCTCGACGAAGCCGATCGGTGCGGCCTGGGCGAAGTGGTAGGCGAGCTCCGCCAGATGTGGCTCCGCTCCCTCGCCGTAGTGCGTCTCGAGGGCGACGCCCGCGCGCGCGTGCAGTTGCAGTCGTCGGGCCGCGGTAAGGCCGTCGTAGATCGTGTCGCGGATCAGCGCGTGCGAGAACCGCATACGGCCCGGTGAGCCCGAGATGTCGTCGATGACGCGCGCCGCGAGCGCCTCGTCGAGGACGTCGACGAGCTCCGGAGCCGGCGTCTCCGTGAGCAGCGCGAGGGTTGCGAGCTCGAACTCCCGGCCGAGCACGGCGGCCAGCGTCAATGCCTGCACCGACGAGTCGGACATACGGCTCAGACGGAGCCCGATCACCTCACGGATGCTGTCGGGGATCCCGATCTCGGCCTGGCCGGCGTCCTCGCCGAGACGTCCCTCCGCCTGCAGGAGCCGGACGAGCTCGCCGACGAAGAGCGGGTTCCCGTCCGTCTCGGCGTGAAGCCGCTCGACCAGCCGCACCGAGGCGGCGGCGCCGGCGCTCACCTGCACGAAGCGGGCGATGTCGGGCTGATCGAGGCCGGTGAGCGAGATTCTCCGCGTCACCTTCTCGCGCCCCAGCTCCGCGAGTGTCGCCGCAAGCCGCTCGTCAACCGCCGGGTCCGCGTCGCGGTAGAGGGCGAGGACGAGCAATCGCGAGTCCCGCATCTCGGACGCCAGGAAACGAAGCAGCAGCAGCGACGGCTCGTCGGCCGCGTGGAGGTCGTCGATGCAGAGCACGACGGGCGCGGCGGCAGCGATGTTCTTGAGGAAGCTCGCCACGGAATCGAACAGCCGGAAGCGAGCGTTCTCGGGATCGAGCGCCGACGGCTCCGGGAGGTCAGGATCGAGCGTTCCCAGCTCGGGCAGGATCTGCGCGACTTCGGAGGCACCCGCTCCCAGCTGGCTCCACAAGGCGTCGGGATCGGTACTCCTGATGTAGGCGCGGAGCGACTGCACCCACGGCCAGTACGCAGGAGCGCCACCCGCCTCCCAGCAGCGGCCCACCAGCACGAGAGCTCGCCGCGACCGCGCCCGCTCGGCCAGCTCGTCCGCAAGCCTGCTCTTTCCGATCCCGGGCTCGCCCGCGACGAGGAACAGCCTTCCATGACCGGCGATCGTGTCCTCGAGGCCGGCAACGAGCTCTGACAGCTCCCGCGCTCGACCGACGAACGCGCCTCCGGACACGGAAGCCGCCTCGTCGGTCGTCGGGATCAGATCGAGCGTCGGGTCCTGCGACAGGATCGCGCGCTCGAGCTCACGCAGCCTCCGGCTCGGCTCGATCCCGACCGCGTCGAGCGCGCTGCGAGCTTCGCGGTAGGCTTCCAGAGCGTCCGCTTGCCTGCCGCATCGGTAGAGCGCCAGCATCAGCTGGGCGCGGAGCCGCTCCCGGAGCGGACTGTCGCCGATCAGCTGCTCGAGCTCGCCGACGGCCTCCGCGTGACGGCCGAGCGCCAGGCGCGTCTCCCACAGCTCCTCGACACATGCAAGCCGCATCTCCCCGAGTCGCGCGATCTCGCCCTGCGCGAAGTCCTCGTAGGCGACGTCCGCCAACGCCTCTCCGCGCCAGAGCTCGAGGGCACCGGCAAGGCATTCCTCGGCAGTTGCGGGATCGGCATCGGCCAGCAGCGCGCGCCCGGCCGTCAGCCGGCCGGCAAACCGGTCTGCGTCGACGGCGTCGCCGCCGGTTTCGAGGCGATAGCCGCCACCGTGGGTGTGGAGCACGTCGGCCCCCAGGGTCTTCCGCAGACGCGAGACCTGAACGTGAAGGCTCTTCGCGCCGGTCGCCGGTTGTTTCTCGCCGTAGAGCAGCTCCAGCACCCGCTCCGCCGCAACCGTCTCGTTCCGTCGCAGGAGCAGGATTGCGAGTAGAGCGCGCTGACGAGTGCCGCCGAGCTCGAGCGCTTGGCCGCGATCCAGCACTTCGAGTGGGCCCAGGATCCGGAATTCCACGACGACCGCCGCACTGGTTGTAACCGGACCGAAGCCGACCCGCAACCGTCCACGACGACTCTGAGCCCCGGTCGATCGCACAAGGCGATCACGGAGAAACGGAGGAGAAGATGAACGCTCTGGCGCGGTTGACACGGTGGGTGCTCTGTCTTGCGCTTCTCGTTGCGGCAACCTCGGTCGGGCAGACCGCCGGGGCGGCCCCGTCTCGCAGCACCTCTCCCAACGACCGGGCCGGTCTGCTCGGGATCGGAGCCGTCACCACCTCTGCTGCGGGCGTGGATGTTGTGGCGCCGAAAGACCGTGGCGGACGGCTCGTAGTCGGCGCCGCGACGCCCGACCAGGTGGGACCAGGCCTGGTTGCCGATCGACGCTCCCCCGACACCCTGGACGCGGCAGTCGCGGCCTCGCACGTCTCCGGCGTCGGCGTGAGCGCGTCCGTCGCGATCCCGGGCTCGGAGGCAACGGGGATCGCCTCCGGAACCGGGTTCGACTGGCTCGATGCCGGCATCGGCGCCGGCTTCGCTGCCGCCGCGCTCGTCCTGCTCGCCGGGCTTGCCGTCGCGCTTTCCTCGCGGGCCCCGCACAGGCACGCCTGATCCAGACCCGACCGAAGCGACCGTACGAAGAAAGGGAGCCGAGATGAGACAGCGACACCTGCTGGCCGCCTGCGTCGCAGCGATCGGCCTTGCGGCCTCTGCCTCGACGACCGCAGCCGCGGCGACCAGCCCACGTGTGTTCAACTTGCTCGAGTCTGGGCCCGAGATCAGCCAGCCACTCGGGAACCTGAAGTTCGACCGGCCGCCGGTCGGCGGCGACCAGTTCGCGTTCGTTCACAGCCTCTACGAGTGGAAGGGGTCCGCGAAAGGCGCCCGTGTCGGGCGGCTCCAGGTGATGATCACCTTCATCACGGGGTTCGGGACCGCGTCCGGGCGCAACGCCACTGTCCTCATCACCGCCCAGCCGAGCCTTGCCGGCGGCACCCTCTTTGTGCAGGGCTATGGCCAAGCCACGCCCGGCGGGCTCGACCGGTTCACGCTCCCGATCGTCGGAGGCACGGGCACCTACGCGAACGCCCGGGGCTACGTCGTCGTTCGCAACCTCGGCCGGAACGGCAACTCGAACGTTGAGTTCCACATCCTCCCGTAGATGCGTTGACGCAAGAGAGCGCTCGAGGCGAGCGGGCGCGGCGGCCTCGGCCCCGCGCCCCCTC
>DAIOGR010000191.1:0-4811 GCA_036745155.1 Gaiella sp. | reverse complement strand
GAGTACCAGACCTTCAAGGCGAACGACGGCGCCTACGTGCGCGAGCACTTCTTCGGCAAGTACCCGGAGACGCGCGCGATGGTGGCGGACTGGAGCGACGAGCAGATCTGGCAGCTCCGCCGCGGCGGCCACGACCCGCAGAAGGTCTACGCGGCCTACGCTGCCGCCGTCGCGCACACCGGGCAGCCGACCGTGATCCTCGCGAAGACGATCAAGGGCTTCGGCATGGGCGAGGCCGGCGAGGGCCGCAACATCACCCACCAGCAGAAGGCGATGAACGAGGAAGCCCGGCTCGCGATCCGCGACCGCCTGGGGCTGCCGCTGACGGACGAGCAGGCGACCGGCGCCTTCTTCCACCGGCCCCCCGAAGACAGCCCCGAGCTCCGCTACCTGCTCGAGCGCCGCGCGGCCCTCGGGGGAAGCCTTCCGGCCAGGAACCGCACGTCGGACCGGCTGCCGACCCCGGCCCCGTTCGACAGCGTGCTCGAGGGCAGCGGCGAACGCGAGAACTCGACCACGATGGCCTTCGTGCGGATCCTCAACGCGCTCGTGCGCGACGAGGCGATCGGCCCGCGGGTGGTGCCGATCGTGCCCGACGAGTCACGCACGTTCGGGATGGAGGGGATGTTCCGCCAGCTCGGCATCTTCTCCCAGGTGGGGCAGCTCTACCAGCCGGAGGACTCCGGGGACTTCATGTTCTACCGGGAGGACGAGCACGGCCAGATCCTGCAGGAAGGGATCAACGAGGCGGGCGCGTTCTCGTCCTGGATCGCCGCCGCCACCTCGTACGCGAACCACGGCGTCACGATGGTGCCCTTCTACATCTTCTACTCCATGTTCGGCTTCCAGCGCGTCGGCGACCTCGCCTGGGCGGCCGGCGACAGCCGCGCGCGCGGCTTCCTGATCGGCGGCACCTCGGGGCGCACGACCCTGAACGGCGAGGGGCTGCAGCACGAGGACGGGCACTCCCACCTGCTCGCCGCGACGATCCCCAACTGCCGTGCCTACGACCCGACCTACGGGTACGAGCTGGCCGTGATCATCCGCGACGGCATGCGCCGCATGTGCGACGAGCAGGAGGACGTCTTCTACTACCTCACCGTGATGAACGAGAACTACCCGCAGCCGGCGCTGCCGGAGGGCGCCGAGGAAGGCATCCTGCGCGGGCTCTACCTCCTGCGGGAGGGCGCCGCGGACGCGGCGCCGCGCGTGCAGCTGCTCGGCTCCGGCGCCATCCTGCGCGAGGTGCTCGCCGCCGCCGACCTGCTCGAGAGCGACTTCCAGGTCGCCGCTGACGTATGGAGCGTGACGAGCTTCACCGAGCTCCGGCGCGACGGGCTCGAGAGCGAGCGCTGGAACCGGCTGCACCCCGTCGAGCAGCCGCGCCAGGCATATGTGCAGGCGGCTCTGCAGGGACGCGCAGGCCCCTTCGTCGCCGCCACCGACTACATGCGCGCCTTTGCCGATCAGATCCGGCCCTTCGTCCCGGGCAGCTACACGGTGCTCGGAACCGACGGCTTCGGGCGCAGCGACTACCGCGTCAAGCTGCGCAGCTTCTTCGAGGTCGACCGCCACCACGTCGCCGTGGCAGCGCTGAAGGCGCTCGCCGACGAGGGCGCGATCGAGCCGGCCGTCGTCCAGGCGGCGATCGAGCGCTACGGCATCGACGCCGATTCCGCGGCGCCGTGGCAGCGCTGAGCGCCTCCGTCCACGAGCGGCGCGCACGCACGGCCTGACGTCGGTCGTTTCCGTCGGCGGCTCTGCGGCGGGGTCTCGTAGCGTTGCACCCGAAAAACCCCGGGCGCGCGAAGCACGCCGGGCAGGCCGATTCAGTAGTAGGCCGAACCGGGATCGGTGCCTGGAACGATGCCGGCGCAGTGAGCGCGCGGCACCATCGCGGTGGGCCCAGGAAGGGAGGTGCACCATGCCCGTCCTCGAGAAATGGACGCCGTTCCGCGAGCTCGACCTGTTCGACCGGCGGATGCGGCGCTTCTTCTCCGATCTCGGCGTGGCGCCGGCGATCGCGCCGGCAGCGGACATCTACGAGAGCGGCGGCGAGTACGTCGTCGAGCTCGAGGTGCCCGGCTACGACGAGCAGGACCTCGACATCGAGCTCACCGATCACACGCTCACGATCAAGGGCGAGCGGATGGAGGAGAAGGAGAAGAAGGACAAGGACATCCGCCTGCACGAGCGGCTGGAGAGCTCGTTCCAGCGGAGCTTCGAGCTGCCGGCCGAGGTCGACAGCTCGCACGTGAAGGCAGAGTACGGCAAGGGCGTGCTGACGCTGCATCTGCCGAAGGCGGCAGAGGCGAAGCCGACGAAGATCGAGATCGGCAAGCCCTGAGCACGGTGGAGTAGGGCGGCGGCGCACGCGCCGCCGCCTCTCTTTTCGTGCCGAGAGCGCAACTTCTCGTCCACAGGCCCGCCTGAACAGGCGCTTCGCTGCCCGGCTGGCCGAAACGGCCACTGGGCGGCGTCGCAGCAGATCGCTACTTCTCACGTCCCACCCCGACGAAAAGGAGACGGATGTGAGACCACACAGGATCGTTGCCGGCGCGGTGCTCGTCGCCGTCCTGGGCGGCGCGGCCGCCATGGCAACCGCGGCAGGTGAGGACGAGACGGTGCGCGGGTGCCGGAACCTGCGTCACGGGCTCGTGCGCATCGTCCTCGACGGCCGCCCCTGCAAGCGCAACGAGGCCGCCATCTCGTGGAACAAGCAGGGCCCGGCCGGCCCTGCGGGCGAGACGGGGCCGCCCGGCCCTGCGGGTGCCGCGGGGCCGAAAGGCGACACGGGGGCAAAGGGCGACACGGGCCCGCAGGGGCCTGCCGGCCCGAAGGGCGAGCCGGGCTCGTCGGTCGCCTCCGTGGCCGGGTTCGCGGGCACCGCCTGCACGACCTTCGACGGCGAGCCCGGACGGGTCGAGGTCGGCGCCACCGCCACCGACCTGATCACCTTCACGTGCGAGACGGGCGGGCCTCCGCCGCCGCCCGCGGGTACTGCCAGGCTCGTCCTCAACGAGGTCGACTACGACCAGGTGGGCGCAGACACCGCCGGGTTCGTCGAGCTCGCGAACACCGGCGACGCTCCTGCCGCGCTCGACGGGATCGCGCTCGTGCTCGTGAACGGGGGCGACGGCGCCGAGTACGGCCGCAAGGCGCTGACGGGCACGCTCGCGGCGGGCGCCTACCTGAAGCTCGACGTCGACCCGCAGAACGGCGCCCCGGACGGCCTCGCGCTCGTCGACACGGGCTCGGGTGCCCTGCTCGACGCGCTCTCCTACGAGGGCGCCGTCACGACGGCGACGATCGGCGGCGCGACCTTCAACCTCGTCGAGGGCACCATGCTGCCCGTCGAGGTGGCCGACTCGAACACCGTCGAGGGGACACTGGCGCGCCTCCCGGACGGGCGCGATACGAACGACGCCGCCGCCGACTGGGCGTTCACGACGACGCCCACGCCGGGGGCGGCCAACGTGAAGACACCGTCGTAGGGGCTGTGCATCCCCGGCTTCAGGCGAGCCGAAGGGGCGGCGCTACAGGCGCCGCCCCTTCAACCGCATCGCCTCGCGGGCGGCGGCGCCGAGCGTCTTCCACTGCTTTCGTGCCTCCGAGGCGGCGCGCTTGTCGAGCTTGCGCTCCAGATGCGCGAGCTCCCCCTGCAGCTTCAGGTAGCTGTCCCAGCGCTCCGGTGCGAGCCTGCCCTCGTCGAGCGCCGCCCGCACGGCGCAGTCCGGCTCGGTGTCGTGCGCGCAGTTGGAGAAGCGGCACAGCACGAACAGCTCCGTGACGTCCTCGAACGCCTCCTCGAGGCCGTCGTCCGCCGCCCACAGCTGCAGCTCGCGCATGCCGGGCGTGTCGATCACGAGCGAGCCGTCGGGCAGCTGCACGAGCTCCCGGCGCGTGGTCGTGTGGCGTCCCCTGCCGTCGTCGCGGATCTCCTGCGTGGCGAGCAGCTCCGCACCGGCGAGGGTGTTGACGAGCGTCGACTTGCCGACGCCCGACGAGCCGAGCAGGGCCGCCGTGACGCCGGGCCCGAGATGCGAGCGGATCTCGTCCAGGCCGGAGCCCGTGCGGTTCGAGACGGCGTGCACAGGCACGCCGTACGCGATCACGCCGACGTCGGCGACCGCCGCCTCCGGAGCGGGGTGGAGGTCGCTCTTCGTCAACACGATCACGGGCTGGGCCCCGCTCTCCCAGCCGAGCGTGAGGTAGCGCTCCAGGCGGCGCAGGTTGAGGTCCTCGTTGAGCGAGGTGACGAGGAAGACGACGTCGACGTTGGCGGCGAGCACCTGCTCCTCGGCCGCCTGCCAGGCGGTCTTGCGCGAGAACTTCGTCCGGCGCGGCAACACCGCCTGGATCGTGCCGGAGCCCTCGCCGGGACGGGCCGCGACGGCCACCCAGTCGCCGACGACCGGCAGCTCGGCGGGCGAGGCGGCCTCGTGGACGAGGCGGCCGGTCACGTCGCAGCGCAGCTCGCCGCCCTCCACGAGGACGTCGTAGGCGCCACGATGCTGCACGGCGACGCGGCCCGCGATCAGGCCGTCCGCCAGATGGGGTTCGAACTGCTCGCTCAGCCGGTCGTTCCAGCCGAGCGCGTCGAGATCGGTCAAGTGCGTCTCCCTGTGGTCTCGGGTACATGAAAGCGGCGCGCAGGAGAGCGCGCCAGCCGCGAGACCCAGTCGGACGTGCGTTCGGCCGAAGCCCTAACCGACGAGCCGCGCGGCGCGCGGGGCGGAGGCAGCGATGTCTGTCATCTGAACGGACCTCCTTCGTCGGGAACGAGCCCAGTATGCCTGACGATCGGGCCG
>DAIOGR010000190.1:0-4829 GCA_036745155.1 Gaiella sp. | reverse complement strand
ACGTGACCGGGACGATGCTGTACGTCGACTCGGGCTATCACGCGATGGGCATGTAATCCGACCCGGTCGGTTCAGGCGGCCGGGGCTACGATGGTGTGAGTGACGAAGCAGGCTGCTCCGGTTCGCATCGTCCCGTGCCCCGGCGCGACGGGCCCAGCGCGGCTGGCGCAGGACGTTGCAAAGAGACTCGCCGGCCTGGCGTTCGACGGTGGGACGGCAGGTGCGGTGATCGCCGTCGACGGCTGCGCCGATGCGTGCGCGAGCCGCACGCTCGGAGCGCGCGGGATCCGTGCCACCTCGATCGGCCTGCACGAGCTGGCAGCAGGCTCGACGGACGCGCTCGGTGAGGCAGGGCGCGAGCAGTTGCTCCGCGAGGTCGTGGAGCGGCTGCGACAGGCGGCGGAGGCAGGCTCCGTCGTCCGGGCGCCGCAGCGGCGGCCCGTGGCGCCGGACGCCGCCGACACCCGTGAGAAGCGCCCGCACACACCCGACGACTATCTCTACGCCATCCGCGCGCTGACGTCCCCCCTGGTCGACTGCGGCACCGTGGTGGCCGACCTTCCCACCCTGGCGGCCCACGTTGCCCGCCTGCTCTCGGTGTCACGGCCGACCGCGGGTGCGATGCTCGACCGCCTCGAGTCGGACGGGCTGATCGAGCGCGGCCCCGGCCGGGAGGTCCTGCTCACGGACGCTGGACGGCGAGGGGCGGACCGCCTCGTCCGCCGGCACCGGGTGGTCGAGCGCCTGCTCACCGACGTGCTCGGCTACACGGTGGCCGAGTGCCACGGGCTGGCCCTGCAGGTTCGCGGCGAGTTCGACGAGGAGATGATCGAGCGCCTGGCGGAGCAGCTGTCCCCGCCCGACCGCTGCCCGCACGGCTGGCCCCTCGATCCTGCGCTCGAGCGCGAGCAACTCGTCGACGTCGTCGCTCTGTCGGCGCTACGGGACGGCCCTGCTCGGATCGTCGCTCTCGTCGAGGGCGACTCCGGCGTCGTGCGTCGTCTTGCCGCGCTCGGATTGACGCCCGACGTGGAGATCGAGCTCGTCGCCGGCGAAGCGGGCACCGTCACGGTCGTCGTGGACGGGATGCGACGCGGGCTCGACGAGGTGAGCGCCGCGTCGGTGCTCGTTCGCCCGGGCCTCGGCGCCGACGAGACTGCCGCCGCGCCCGGGCGCGGGAGGCCTCGCCCGGCAGCGGTCGGGCCGTTGCTTTAGGATTTGCAGCGGAAATTCCGGAGCGTGGCCCGACGCAGGGTCTCGCTCCGGCTTTTGCCATCCCTTCCTCGGGGTGGACGCTCCCGCGATCAAGGAGAGAAGGGCTCTGCGACGACCGACCCACCCGATCGGCCTCTACGACCCGGCGTACGAGCACGACGCCTGCGGCGTAGCGTTCGTCGTGCGCCTCGACGCGGTCCCGAGCCACGAGACGGTGCGGCGCGCGATCGTGGCGCTCGAGAACCTCGAGCACCGGGGTGCGTCCGGCGCAGACCCCGACACGGGCGACGGCGCGGGCATGCTGCTGCAGCTGCCGGACGCGTTCTTCCGCGGGGTCGTGGAGGAGCCGCTGCCGCCTGCCGGAGCGTACGGTGTCGCGGTCTGCTTCATGCCGCACGACGAGCAGCGGCGTCAGGAGCTGGAACGGCTGCTCGCCGACACCGTCGAGGCAGAGGGCCAGCGGGTCGTCTGCTGGCGCAACGTCGAGGTCGACACGAACCACGTCGGGCGGGTCGCCGGCGAGGCACGCCCCTACACGGAGCACCTCGTCGTCGCAGCCTCGCCGGAGCTCGCCGGCGACCAGGACGCGTTCGAGCGCAAGCTCTACGTGATCCGGCGCGTGGCCGAGCTCGCGGCGGGGCCGGACCTCGTGATCCCCAGCTTCTCCTCGCGCACCATCGTCTACAAGGGGATGCTCACCGCCCGGCAGCTGCTCGGCTACTACCCGGAGCTGCAGGACGAGCGCATGCAGTCCGCGCTCGCGCTCGTCCACTCACGCTTCTCCACGAACACGTTCCCGAGCTGGGAGCTCGCGCACCCCTACCGGATGATCGCCCACAACGGCGAGATCAACACGTTGCGCGGCAACGTCAACTGGATGCGCGCCCGGGAGTCGCAGCTCGCCTCCGAGCTCTTCGGCGACGACCTCGCGAAGGTGCTGCCGGTCGTCCGCCCCGGCGGCTCCGACTCGGCGACGTTCGACAACGTCCTGGAGCTGCTGGTGCTCTCGGGTCGCACGCTCCCCCACGCGATGATGATGATGATCCCCGAGGCCTACCGCGGCCGCGACGAGGTCAGCGACGAGCTGAGAGGCTTCTACGAGTATCACCAGGCGCTGATGGAGCCGTGGGACGGCCCGGCCGCCGTCGCCTTCACGGACGGTCGGGTGATCGGAGCGACCCTCGACCGCAACGGCCTCCGCCCGGGCCGCTGGCTCGAGACACGCGACGGCTGGGTCGTGCTCGCCTCCGAGACCGGCGTGCTCGAGGAAGCGCCGGAGAACGTCTTGCGCAAGGGCCGCCTGCAGCCGGGCAAGCTCTTTCTCGTCGACGTCGCGCAGGGCCGGATCGTGGCCGACGAGGAGGTCAAGCATGCCGTCGCAGCACGCCGCCCGTATGCCGCCTGGTACGAGCAGGAGGTCGTCCAGCTCTCCGACCTGCCTCCCCGGCCGCCCCGCGAGGCGCCGCGTGAGCCGCTGCGCCAGCGCCAGCTGGCCTTCGGCTACTCGCAAGAGGACATGAAGGTGATTCTCGCCCCACTCGCGCGAAACGCCGAGGAGGCCGTCTCGTCGATGGGCAACGACACGCCGCTCGCGGTGCTCTCGGGACGTCACCCGCTGATCTACTCGTACTTCAAGCAGCTGTTCGCGCAGGTCACGAACCCACCCATCGACTCGATCCGCGAGGCGGTCGTGATGAGCGTGCAGGCGAGCGTCGGGTCCGAGCGCAACCTGCTCGACGAGACCCCGGAGCACGCGCGCCAGCTCGTGATCGACAACCCGATCCTGCTCGACGCGGAGCTCGAGAGCCTGCGCCAGGTGCATTCCGCCGTGTTCAAGGCTCACACCCTCGACGCGACCTGGCCGGTGGCGGAGGGCGAGCAAGGCATGGAGCGGGCCGTCGAGCGCATCTGTGCCGAGGCCGACGCGGCGCTCGCCCGAGGCGTCAACATCCTCGTCCTTTCCGACCGCGCCGTCGGCCCCGAGCGCGCGGGCATCCCGTCGCTCCTCGCCGTCGCCGCCGTGCACCACCACCTCGTACGTGAGGGGACGCGCCTCCAGGCCGGCCTCGTCGTCGAGTCGGGCGAGACGCGCAGTGTGCACAGCGTCGCCACCCTGATCGGATACGGCGCCGCGGCGGTCAACCCGTACCTGATGCTGGAGACGCTCGAGGAGCTCGTCGAGCTCGGCTGGCTCCCCAAGGGGATGACGAAGGAGCAGGCGCAGCAGCGAGCGGTCAAGGGGATCGCCAAGGGCCTGCTGAAAACGCTCTCGAAGATGGGCATCTCGACGATCCCGTCGTACTGCGGTGCGCAGATCTTCGAGGCGGTGGGGCTCTCGCCCGAGCTCGTCGAGCGGCACTTCACGGGCACCGCCTCCCGCATCGGGGGCATCGGCATCGACGACCTGGCGCGCGAGACGCTCGCCCGTCACGCCCGCGCCTACCCCGGTGACCCGGAGGCGCTGCTGCCCGTGATCGGCCTCTATGCGTGGCGGCGCGACGGGGAGCACCATCAGTGGAATCCCGAGACGATCGCGCTGCTCCAGCACGCCGTGCGCCACGGCGGCTACGAGACCTACGAGCAGTACTCGCAGGCCGTCAACGACGACGCGGCTCGCCGTTCGACCCTGCGCGGCCTGCTGCGCTTTCGCTTCCCGGAAGGGGGCGAGATCCCGCTCGAGGAGGTCGAGCCGGCCGCGGAGATCGTGAAGCGCTTCGCCACGGGTGCGATGTCGCTCGGGTCGATCTCGCGCGAGGCGCACGAGACGCTCGCGATCGCCATGAACCGCATCGGCGGCCGTTCCAACACCGGAGAAGGCGGCGAGGATCCTGTCCGCTTCGAGCCCGACGCGAACGGCGACCTGCGGCGCTCGGCCATCAAGCAGGTGGCCTCGGGGCGCTTCGGCGTGAACATCAACTACCTGACGAATGCGGACGAGCTGCAGATCAAGATGGCGCAGGGCGCGAAGCCGGGCGAGGGTGGCCAGCTGCCGGGCCACAAGGTCGATCGCTACATCGCGAGCGTGCGACTGACGACGCCGGGCGTCGGGCTGATCTCGCCGCCTCCGCACCACGACATCTACTCGATCGAGGACCTCAAGCAGCTGATCTACGACCTGCGTTGCGCCAACCCGGAGGCGCGCATCTCGGTCAAGCTCGTGTCCGAGGTCGGGGTCGGGACCGTCGCCGCCGGCGTCGCCAAGGCGAACTCCGACCACGTCCTCATCTCCGGCCACGAGGGCGGCACGGGCGCCTCACCGCTCTCGTCGATCCTCTTCGCCGGCATTCCCTGGGAGATCGGCCTCGCCGAGACGCAGCAGACGCTCGTGCTCAACGACCTGCGCTCCCGTATCTGGGTACAGACCGACGGCCAGCTGAAGACGGGGCGCGACGTCGTCGTGGCCGCGCTGCTCGGCGCCGACGAGATGGGCTTCGCGACGGCACCGCTGATCGCGACCGGCTGCGTGATGATGCGCGCCTGCCACCTGAACACGTGCCCGGTCGGGATCGCCACCCAGGATCCGGAGCTGCGCAGGCGCTTCCAGGGCCAGCCCGAGCATGTCGTCAACTTCTTCTTCTTCGTCGCCGAGGAGGCCCGGCGGATCATGGCGCGCC
>DAIOGR010000189.1:0-4877 GCA_036745155.1 Gaiella sp. | reverse complement strand
GCCGACATAGCCGCCCTTCCCCCCGACGACGAGCACGACGAGATCGTCCTCACCCCCGTTCGAGACCTTCCGCGGCGTCGTCGACGAGACGTGGCAGAGGCCGCCGGCGCCCAGCACGCGAACCTCCCCGTCCACCTCGAAGCGGGCGGTGCCGGAGTGGACGAAGTAGAGCTCGTCCTGCTCGTCGTGGTAGTGCAGGAACCCCTCGAAGCCGGGCGGGTAGACGATGGCGTTGACCCCGAACGCCTCCACGCCCAGCGCCTGCCTCACCTTGCGGAAGCCGTATCCGTCTCCGAGCGCGGACAGTGAGCTGAAGCTGTGCGGCATGTCCCCTCCTTCTGCGATTGGCGGTCAGCGGTCATCATCGCAACCCCGGTCCGCTCGACCGGCCTCCACCTGCGAGCCCCGGCGTGAAGTTACGAGCGAGCGGACGAGCGACCGCTCCGAGGCGGTCAGCCCCACGCGCCACGCCACGGCTCCGAAGACGGGGGCCCAGACGGCACCGACAGCGGCCAGCCCCAGCAGGGAGTCGTTGTCGGTGAGCAAGCGTGCGAGCACGAGCGTCGGCACGGCCGCGATCGCGCCTGCCGCGACCGGCCCTGCCCAGGCCGCGTAGAGGCCACGGAGGGGAACACCCGCACGACGGGCGAGCAGGGGGAGCACGAGCATCGCCCCGATCCCCTCGACGACGAGGGTGGCGAGGGCCGCCACCCAGATTTCGCCCACGGTGAGCAGCAGGGCGGCCGTGAGCGCCAGGTTCGTGGTCGCGAGGGCGGCCTGGGCGATCGCAAGCTGCATCGGGCGCCCGCGTGCGAAGAGGAACTGCGACAACACCGCGTTCGGCAGGGCGAAGGCGACCGCCACCCCGAGGAGCGCGAGGGGGACGACGCTCGCTGCGAAGCCCGATCCGAGCCAGGCGGTGATCACCCACGACGGCAGCACGACCAGCGGGAGCCCGAGCAGGAGCCCGACGCACATCGACGCGCGCAGGCCGCTGAGCAGGAACGACTGCTGACGCCCGTGCTCCGCCCTTCCTTCCAGTTCGCTCTGCAGTGGGAGCAGGAGCTCTGTCCCCGTCGAGGCGACCCCGGCGGTGAGGGCGAAGAGACGGGATGCCACGGCGTACAGCGCCACCGACCTGGCCCCGAGGAAGGCGCCGATCAGGATCATGTCGGCCGAGTACAGGACCTTCCCGGCGATGTGCCCCATGAAGGCGAACCACGAGAAGCCGAGCAGGCTCTTCAGCTCGGCGCGCGTGACGAGGGAGCGCGAGAGCCGCAGGCCCGGCAGCGTCTGCCGGACGTAGAAGAGCGGGTAGGCGAGCCTGATCAGGGTCGCGACGAGAGCGATGGTCGCGAGCACGGGAAGCGTCGCGTGCCGGGTGAGCACGACGAAGACGAGGGCCGCGTAGGCGACGATGGAGACGAGGGCGCCGACGTTCGGGACGTCGAAGCGCTGTGCGCCCTTGAGCAGGCTTCCGAACAGGCCGAGCGGCGCCTGCGTCCCGAGCGTGAGCACGGCGATCACGGCAGCGACCTGTGCCGGCCGCACGAGGTCAGGGCTGAGCGTCAGCATGCTAGGGAGGATCCACGCGAGCACGAGGCCGCCCGCGACCGAGAGCAGGCCGACCAGCAGGTACACCGTGAAGCTCGCCGACGCGAGAGCGCTGAGATCGCCCGCTGCCCCGGCGTCTCGTCCTCGCTGGAATGCCGTGAACCGCACGACGGTCGGTGTGATCCCGAAGTCGAGCAGGCGCAGGATCGTCGTCAACGAGACGATGAACGCCCACGCCCCGTAGGCCTCCTGGCCGATCGCGCCGATGATGACCGGGGTGAGGACGAGCCCCGAGAGGACGGCCGCCCCGTAGGCGAGGTAGTTCGAGACGAGGTTGCGAGCGGCCGGCCGCATGGCGCTCCAGGTTACTGTCCCACGTCGGCGCTCACGGCGTCGCCGCGGCGTCGCGCGGGTGGGCGCTACGGCAGGTACCGGTCGAGGATCTCGCTCTCGTACCGGCGGGCGAGGACGTCCCAGTCGCGCTCGCGCCCGGCCGCGGCGGCTGCGCCTGCGACAGCCTGCCGCGCCGGCTGGTCGCGGACGAGTTGGACGACCGCCTCGACGAACGCGCGCGGGCTCGCCACGAGCACCCCCGCCCCCGTCTCACGCAGCTCGCTCGTCACCTCGAAGTCGTACGACACGGTCGGGACGCCCAGGCCCATGTACTCGGCCACCTTGGCGGCCTGGATTCCTTCGTCCTTGGTACGGGGGTACAGGGCGATGTCGAAGGCTGCCGTGTGCGCGAGCGCCTCGTCGCGCGCCAGGCGCCCGAAGACGACGATGTCGTCGCGATTCCCGATCCTCGCCCGCACGCGGTCACTGGCGCCGCCGACCAGCCACAGCCGCGCTTCGGGCGCACCCCGGTGCACCTCCTCCCACAGCTCGAGCAGGTGGTCGACGTTGTACAGGGCCTTTGCCCCGTCACGGTCGTCGGCGGTGAGCATGAACGCCGCCATGTAGCCGACGATCACCTCGCCGGGCGCCTTCTTCGCTCGCACCGCCGCGATCCGCTCGGGCGTCACCGTGCTCAGGCTGACCCCCTGCGGGATGACGTGGTACGGCTTCTCCACGCCGAGGGACTCGAAGCGGCGGCCGGCCCGTGCGGCCGTGACGACGTACGCGGCCAGGTTCGGGCTGCCGAGCAGCTCGACCTCGCGCTCCGTGAAGAACGGGTCGTCGACGTCCGAGACGACCGGCCCCGGGAACGACGGGATCTGCTCGTTGTCGGCCGTGAAGAGGCTGCGATAGCGGCGGTGGGCGAGATGCATCACCACGGGGTAGCGCACCGCTCTCGACCAGCGGTACGCGCGGTACTGCACTCCGCGGACGATTCTGTCGTCGGAGCACGTCACGAGATACCGGTCGAGCCGTTCGAGGCGTGGCAAGAGCTCGGCGTACCGAGGATTGTTGTGTCCCTTGAACCAGATGCTCGTGAAGAAGACCCTGCCCGGCGCTGGGGTAGGCCCGGTCACCAGGCGCCGCAGCGGGAGGCTCTCCATCGCGGTGAGTGTAGTGCCGCTCCGCCTAGACGACGTCGTCGTAGACGGCAGCCGTCCGGTCCGTCATGCGCGCCACGGAGAAGTCGGCCCTGGCACGCGCGAGCCCCGCTGCGCCGAGCGCCCGCGCCCGCGCGGGATCCCCGAGCAGCGCAGCCACCGCCTCTCCGATGCCGCGCTCGTCGCCCGGATCGAAGAGGTAGCCCGTCTCTCCGTCGACGACGACCTCGGGGACGGCGCTCACGCGCGTCGCGACGATCGGCAGGGCCGAGAGCATGGCCTCGAGCAGCACGAGCCCGAACCCCTCCCAGCGTGACGTGTGCACGAGGAGGTCGGCGCGCTCGAGCCAGTCCCGGATCGCGAGGCGACCGGGCAGCAGCACTGCGTCGTCGAGTCGAAGCGCGGACGCGAGGCGTCGCGTCTCCGCCTCGAGTGGGCCGGCCCCGAGGATCACGAGCATCGCGCGTGGGTTCCGCTCGCGTACCCGCGCGAACGCCCGCAGCAGCGTCGCGTGATCCTTCTGCTCGATCAGGCGTCCGATGGCGAGTGCCACCGGCGTGTCGGGGGCGATGCCGAGGTCGTGGGGCTGGAGCGCGGAGGGCTGGTCCGGCAGCCGGTCCAGCCCGTAGTGGATCGTGACGAGCTTCTCGCGCGGCAAGCCGGCCCGCTCGAGGAAGCGGCGGACGGCATCGGAGATTGCGATGATCCTGCGTGCCCGACGCGCGAACATGCGGTCGACGTGACGGAATGGGCCGAGCAGGTACCTGTCATCGTTGTGACGGGAGGAGACGAACGGCACCCGGGTCGCGATCGAGCCGATCGAGCCGTAGATGTCCCCGTGCACGAGGTGGGTGTGGAGCAGGTCGGGATTGCTTCGGCGAACGGCCCTGACCACCCCGGTGGCCATGCGAGGATTCAGGTCCGTCGTGCACCGGACGTGCTCGAACGGCACGCCTACTGCGCCGAGCTCCCCGTAGAAGCTGGGTGCGTCCGTACCGGGGACGTCGAGGCCGAGGAACCGGGCGTCGACGCCCCGCTCGCGCAGCGCGGGCAGAAGCGTCAGAAGATGACGTTCCGAGCCGCTGATCCCGGTGATCTTGTGGATGTGCAGGACTCTCATGACTCGTCGAGGAGCCTTCGGTAGAGCACATCGACGGCGTCGGCCATGGTCTCCGAGGCGAACCGTCGTCTGACGTCGAGCGCTCCTGCCTTCCCCAGCGAGCGGGCGACCCCTGGCGCCGCTGCGAGCTCGTGGAGCCGTGCCGCTAGCTCACGCGTCTCGCCAACGGGCGCCAGGTAGCCGGACACCCCCTCGCGGACGACCGTTGCCGTGCCACCGGCGTTCGTGGCCACGACGGGGCACTCGCTCGCCAGGGCCTCGATCGCGACGACAGGGGCTCCCTCGTTCTCCGAGGTGAGGAGAAAGGCATCGAAGGCTCCGTACCAGCGGCTCATGTCGCGGCGGTAGCCCAGGAAGCGGCAGCGCCCTCGGACGCCCAGCTCTGCCGCCAGGGCTTCGACGCTCACCCGCTCGGGCCCGTCACCGATGACGACCAGATATCCCTCGGTTCCCTGGGATCCGAGCTCTGCCAGCGTACGGACGAGGTCGTGGGGGCGCTTGATCGGCGTCAGCCTCCCGGCCCAACCGATGACGAATGCCTCGGGCGAAAGCTCGATCTCACTGCGACGACGGGCCCGCTCGGGTTCGTCGGGACGGGACAACCCGGAGAGGTCGAACCCGTACGGGATCACGACGATCTTGTCGGGAGGCGCGACACCGAGCCTGACGAGGTCGTCCCTGACCTCGTCGCTCACGGCCACGATCGC
>DAIOGR010000188.1:0-4887 GCA_036745155.1 Gaiella sp. | reverse complement strand
TTTGTCGCGCTCGTTCGCACGGAGGCCCGAGTGGGAGTCGGAGGCCGCAGATCTCAGCGGCTTCCACGCGCGCCTTGGCGGGGGAAGTATTCACCCTGCACCGCGCGCCGACAAGGGTGACAACGCGCGTTCCCCCATGTGAGGGAGCGGTGTTCGGCGGGCGCCGGCGTGTGTCTAGCCGACGGCGGCTGCGCGGATGTCAGTCGCCGCGCGGAAGGAGGAGGCGGATGGTGGCGCCGCGCCCGCGGGTGTTCTCCGCCTGGATGCTGCCACCGTGGAGATCGACGAGGCTCTTTGCGATCGCGAGCCCGAGCCCGCTGCCGCCCGAGTCGGCCGAGCGTGTGTAGCGGTCGAAGACGCTGCTCAGCTGATCCGGCGGGATGCCGGGCCCGGTGTCCGAGACGGCGAGGGCGATCCCGTCGTCGTCGTCTGAGAGCTGGATCGTGATCGAGCCGCCGGGCGGCGTGTGGCGCAGCGCGTTGGCAACGAGGTTCTCGAGCACCTGTCGGACGCGGAGCGGATCGACATTGGCGTGGGGATCGCCCTCAGAGGAGGCGGAGAGCGCAACGCCCGCTGCTTCCGCTCTCGGGCCGAATGCGGAGACGACGTCGTCCGCGAGAGCGCCCAGGTCGGTCGGTTCGCGGTGCAGCCGCAGCGCGCCGCCTTCGGCGGTCGAGAGCGTCTGCAGGTCGTCGAGCAGCCCGGCCATCATGCGCGTCTCCTCCAGCACGGTCGAGAGGTGCTCCGCGTCGGGTGCGTAGACGCCGTCGACGATCGCCTCGAGGTTGCCGCGGATGACGGCGAGCGGCGTGCGGAGCTCGTGTGTGACGTCCGCGAGCAGGCGCCGGCGCTGGTCGTCGCTCGCCTCGAGTCTCGCGGTCATCTCGTTGAATGCGCGTCCGAGCCGTCGCACCTCCCCCGGGCCTCGGGCCGGAACACGGGCCGAATAGTCTCCGTCGGCGACCCGGTCGGCGGCCTCCATGACATCTCCGATCGGGCCGGCCATTCTGCGCACCGAGCGCCCTATGAACAGCAGTCCGAGGATGAAGAGCGCGGCGCCGCCCGCCCCCACTGCGACGCGTCCGCCAGAGGCATCACCGAACGCTGCAGTCACAAGGGCTGCAGTGAGCATCGTGGCGGTGAGCAGCAGCAGGAAGAGGAGGCCGAGCAGCACCGCGATCCGGCGCATGAAGCGCCGCCTGCCCGTGCGGTATCCCTGTCCTCGTGACCACGGCTCCCGGCCTCGGGACCACGGCGGCGGGCCGCCGCGGCGGCGTCCCGGAGAGCAGCTCTCCGCCTCGCCGCTAGGCGTCGGCGAACCGGTATCCAACGCCGTGCACCGTTTCGATGTAGCGGGGGGAGCCCGGCGTCGGTTCGATCTTCCGTCGCAGGTTCTTCACGTGCGCGTCGATCGCCCGCTCGTAGGATTCGAACGAGACGCCGTGCACCGCGTCGAGCAGCTGGCCGCGGGTGAAGACACGGCCGGGCTCGCGTACGAGTGTCACCAGCAACGCGAACTCCGTCGCGGTCAGCTCCACCGGTCGGCCTGCGACCGTCACCCGCCGCCGCGGGACGTCAATAGCGACGTCGAGGGCGTGAACCGTCTCGACCCCGGCGGCCTTGCCCTCGGCGCGCCGCAGCACGGCACGGACGCGCGCCACGACTTCCTTGGGGCTGAACGGCTTGACGACGTAGTCGTCGGCTCCGAGCTCGAGCCCGACGATGCGGTCACTCTCGTCGCCTCGCGCGGTCAGCATCACGATCGGCACATCGCTGAAGCGGCGGAGCTCGCGTGTCACATCGAGGCCGTCCCGGTCGGGAAGGCCGAGGTCGAGCACGACGAGAGCGGGTCGCTGCGCTCGAGCCTGCGCGAGCCCCTCGCCGGCGTTCGCTGCCAGCACGACGGCGAACCCCGCGCGCTCGAGGTAGTCCTGCACGAGCCGGGCGATACCGGGCTCGTCTTCGACGACGAGGATCGTGGACATGTGCTCGGCAACTGTCCCAGCCCGGCGCCGCGGCGGCAAGGCATCACGCCTTGCCGCCCGCGGTCTCGCCGGCTCAGGCCGGGTTGGCCTGCTCCGGCCCGGATGTGGTCGTCTCGCCCTCGTGGGCGCGACGGTGCCACTCCTCCAACCGGCCCGGGCCGCCGCCCGAGCCCGGGCCGTGACCGCGTCCGCACCGCCCTCCGCCGCGACCGGCGCGCCGGAGCAACGAGGCGACGAGGAGGAAGGCGAGTCCGAGGAAGAGGAGGCCGAACGGGAAGAACCCGTGGCCCTCGCTGACGACGATCGTCTGCCCCGCGTCCGCTGCGCCTGACCCGCTGTTGACGACGACCGCGTCGTGGCGCGGCCCCCAGTCCCCGTCGATGCTCGCTCCGATACCGATTCCGGCACCGATCAGGGCGAGCGCGACAACGATTCCGACGATGAATCTCTTGATCATGTGATCCTCCGTAGTGGTGGTGTTTCAGTCCCGACCACCGTAGGTCGCGCTCGTGGAGAATCTGCGTACGTGGCGCGGAGAGATCGTGGAGAGACGCCCGGTCTCCCGAGGTGGTGCGCGGCTCGCACCCGCTCGTATCACGGCCTGTGTCCGGCCCCGTCCACGTCGGTCGCTCCTGCGCCCCTGGCGTTCGGCGGCGTCGAGGCCGTCGAGATCGTGGCTCCCGATCAGCACTGCGCAGCTCTGCTCCTCGCCCACGCCGCACCGATCTTCCCCGCCAAGCTCGTCCCAGGCCCTCCCTGGCTCGTGCGGTTCCAGCCGCCACCGAGCGGAGGAGCATGGGTGATCGACCTCCTCGCCGTCGTCGAGCGCTGGCTCGCCTCCGCACCGATCCCCTGCGCCAAGATGCGCCGAGGCGGCCGCAGCTACCTGATCCGCGGCCCCCTCGACGCTGCCTAGCTAGGTCGCCCCTCGCGAGGCGATCCCTCTCGGGGATGACGCTCCTATCGCCTGCGGAGACGGAACCCGCCGAACACGACGAGCACGACCAGGATGATCACGATCACGAGCCAGATCGACACAGCACTCTCCTTCCCTCGTAGCGCCGGACTGGTGGGGCGCCGAAGCCTGCCGCTCCGGCGCCCTTGTGTCGCTCAAGTCATCTGTTGGTGACGCGGAAGGAGACGAGGCGGCGGGTGGAGATGCCGCCGAGCAGGTCTTCGCCGGACTTACGGGCGCGGACGAACATGACGAGCAGCTGCTGCTTGGTGCTGACCGGGAAGCCGGACTGCGCCGTGAACTGCAGCGTGGCCCAGCCGTCGGAGCCTGTGGCCTGCTCGTTCGGAATCGCGAACTGGCCGTACGGGACGGCCGTCACGTACACGAGCGCCCCTTCGACCGAGCCCTTGCAGGCACCGACATGGAAGCGGACGGACAGCGAGCGAGTGCTGAAGCTGATCGTGCTCGGGCTCACCTCCGTCTGGTCGATCGTCAGACGTGCCGGCGGCGTGATGCCCGCGATCGGGACGGTGCCCCCGGTCTTGGTGCATCCGTTCGTGACGGGCGGCGGCGGCGTCGTGGCCGCCGCGATGACGGCAGTCGGCACCGACGAGGCCGACGTGGTGCCGTCGGCGTTCTTGGCATCGGCCCGGAAGCGAAGCGTGTTGCCGACGTCGGCCGATGTGAGCGTGTAGGTCTTCGAGTCGCTGCCGCTGATCTTCGCGCAGCTAGCGCCCGTCTTGTCGCAGCGCATCCAGAACAGGTTGATATCGGTTGGATTTCCTGTCCAGGTGCCGTCCTTCCCGGTGAGCTTCTTGCCCTCCTGCGGCGTTCCCGTGATCGTCGGCGGCGACGTGCTCACCGGCGCGGCTGCGACCGCGGTCGTCCCTGCGCCGGCGCCGAGGCTGACGGCGAGCGCGACGATCGCGCAGATGCCGACGACGAGCACGCCGAGCGCCCGGCGTTTCTTGACAGAACGAGACATGATCTTCCCTTCGCTCCAGATTCCCCTGTTGGTCGCCGGCAGCGGTCTGAGCCGGCGAGAAGCCGAACCCACCCGGGCGTTGAGGATGGAGCGCGCGCGGAGCCGATCGTTGTGGCACCCGCTGGAAAGCCGTACGCACCGTTTCGCTACGGCACTACCCAGACGGTACCACCGCCCGGGTGGAACGGGCGTCGAGCTGGGGTCAGGTCTTCTTCATTCTGCCCGCGGACAGCGCTGACACGTTCCCTCTCTCGCCACCGGCCTGAAACGTCGGTGGACGGCCGTGACCTAGTCCTCGGCCCCCGCGCGCGTCCCGTCCGCGCCGGAGTCCCGGACTCATCGTTCCCATAGACACGCGATGCCGTGGTGCTCCTCTCCGGGTGGTTTGCGCCCAGGGATTCGGGTGGGTTCGGTAGTGATCCGCAGTGGAATGCGGGCGGCCTCCGATGGCGCGGTGATGAGGGCGCGCGATGCTCGGTGTGGGCTCGGAACGGAGGGTCGTGGTTGAGGTGCGCCCGCCGCGACGTCGACGAGGCGGGTACGAGGCTCGATTGAAAGGACGGTGAGGGCGATGAGAGTGCTGACGGTGTACGCCCACCCGAACCCGACGTCGTTCTGCCACGCGGTGCTCGAGCAGTTCGTCCGAGGGCTCGATGACGCAGGGCACACGAACGAGGTCGTCGATCTTCACGCGATCAAGTTCGACCCGGTCTTCGGCAGGGACGACTACTCGTTCTTCGCGCACGAGTCGGTGCCGCCGGAGTTGTTCGACGCGACCGAGTTGAGGGAGACCATGGTCACGCTGAGCGGCGGGCCGATCCGGCGGCGTGTCGCGAAGCGGTGGCTGCGCGACAAGTCCCTACCCGAGCTGCTCGAGGTGGTGGCGAAGCAGCGGCCCAAGGATGTGCTCGCCCAGCAGGAGAAGGTCGCGGCGGCAGACGGGCTGGCGTTCGTCGCGCCGA
>DAIOGR010000187.1:0-4902 GCA_036745155.1 Gaiella sp. | reverse complement strand
CTCGACGTGATGTTCGAGCTGCCGTCCCGCAAGGACGTCTCCAAGTGCGTGATCACCAAGGAGACGATCTCGAGGGGCCTCAACCCGACGCTCGTGACGAGCGCGGACGGCTCGCTCGACGAGCTCGACGCTGCTGCCGGCAGCTCCGCCTGACGGGCACAGGCGTCAGGGAAGCGCAAGCCGCCGGCCCCCGGACAGCGTGGCCGGGAGGCGCCGTCGCCTTCGGCTGATCCGCGTGGCCGGGTCGCCGTACACTTAGCGACCCGATGGAGAAGGCGATGGAGAAGCTCTACGAGCCGGCGGGCGTCGAGCGCCGGTGGCAGCAGGCCTGGGAGGAGGAGGGCCTCTACGCGGCGGGCGTGAGTGCGCGCCGTGACGACAGCTTCGTCATCTGCGTGCCGCCGCCGAACGTCACCGGCGAGCTTCACCTCGGCCACGCGCTCAACGGCTCCATCCAGGACGTGCTGGTGCGCTGGCACCGGATGCGCGGTTTCAGGACGCTCTGGCAGCCCGGGTACGACCACGCCGGCATCGCCACCCAGAACGTGGTCGAGAAGCAGCTCGCGACCGAGGGTCTCACCCGGCACGATCTCGGCCGCGAGGCGTTCGTGGAGCGGACGTGGGAATGGCTCGAGCAGACGGGCCGGACGATCATGGGCCAGTACCGGCGCCTCGGTGCCTCGCTCGACTACTCGCGGGAGCGCTTCACCATGGACCCGGCGTACGTGCGCGCCGTGCTCACGTTCTTCGTGCGCCTGTGGGATCGCGGCTGGATCTACCGCGCGAACCGGATCGTCAACTGGTGCCCGTTTCATCAGACCGCCATCTCCGACCTCGAGGTGCACCACGAGGACATGGACGACACGCTCACCTACGTCCGCTATCCCTTCGCCGACGGCTCGCCGGGCTCCGAGGAAGACGGGATCACCGTGGCCACCGTCCGCCCGGCCACCATCCTCGGCGATGTCGCCGTCGCCGTGCATCCGGACGACGAGCGGTACCGCGGCGCCGTCGGCCGAGAGGTGATCGTCCCCTACGTGGAGCGCCGGGTGCCCGTGATCGCCGACGTGCGCGTGGACCCCTCGTTTGGCTCCGGCGCCGTGAAAGTCACGCCCGGCCACGATCCCATGGACTTCGAGATCGGCCGCGACCACGGCCTTCCCGAGCCGATGGTGATCGGCCCGGACGGCCGCATGAGCGACAACGCCGGCGACCTGGCCGGGAAGAGCCAGGCGGAGGCGGACGCCGCCGTGCTGGCCTGGGTGAAGGAGCGCGGCTGGCTCGTCAAGCGGGAGCACTACCGGCACGCGGTCGGCACGTGCGAGCGCTGCCACTCCCGGATCGAGCCCCTGATCTCGCTGCAGTGGTGGTGCCGCATGGCGGAGCCGGCCCAGCCCGCGATCGCCGCGCTGAAGGAGCGCACGGTGCGCTACCACCCGGAGTCGCAGCACCGCTTTGCCATCCAGTCGCTCGAGGAGGCGCCGGACTGGTGCCTCTCGCGCCAGCTCTGGTGGGGCCATCAGCTGCCGGTCTGGTACACGCCCGACGGGGAGGCAGTTTGCGCCGCCACGGAGGAAGAGGCGCAGGCAAAGGCCGGGGCGGGCGTCCCGCTCGTCCGCGACCCCGACGTCCTCGACACGTGGTTCTCGTCGGCGCTGTGGCCGTACGCCACGCTCGGCTGGCCCGACGAGACGCCGGAGCTCGCCACCTACTACCCCGGCAACGTCAACTCGACCGCTCGCGAGATCATCCGCCTCTGGGAGAACCGGATGATCTGGACCGGGCTCGAGGTGATGGGCGAGGTGCCGTTCACCGACGTGATCATCCACTCCACGGTTCTCGCTCCCGACGGCCGCCGCATGTCCAAGAGCCTCGGCACCGGGATCGACCCGATCGAGACGATCGAGGCCCAGGGGGCCGACGCGACGCGATACGGCCTGCTCAAGATCTCCTCGACGCAGGACGTGCGCTTCTCGATCGGCGCCATCGAGGAAGGCCGCAAGCTCGCGAACAAGCTCTGGAACGTCGCGCGGCTGATCCTCCAGAGCGCGCGCCACGTGACGCCGGCCCTGCAGGCGCGCTCGCTCGAGGAGCGGTGGATCGTCGCCCGCATCGACGCCGCGCGCGGCGAGCTGGAGGACTGCTGGGGCCGGTTCGACTTCGCGACCGCGACGGGCGTCCTCTATCACCTGACGTTCGACGACTTCTGCGACTGGTACGCCGAGGCGATCAAGCCCCGCCTCTACGACCACGACGTCGACGCGATCGCCACTGCCCTGGCCGCGCTCGAGCGCCTGCTCATCCTGCTGCATCCGGTGATGCCGCACGTCACGGAAGAGATCTGGTCGCACCTGCCGAATCGCAAGAGCCGCCTCGTCGTCGCGCACTGGCCCGACCCCGACAGCCGGTTCGCCGACGACCTGCACGCGCTCGACCGCGTCCAGGAGGCTGCCGTCATGTTCCGGCGGAGCGGCGTCGCGGTCGAGCTCGGCAGCGACGACGAGCGGCGCATCTTCGCGGCGGTCGTGCGTCCGGAACGGCAGCGGGCGAGCGGCGACGCGAGCGGCGAGATCGAGCGCCTGCGCAAGGAGATCGCCCGCTCGGAAGCGATGCTCGCGAACGACAGGTTCGTGCAGAACGCGCCCGTGCAGGTGGTCGACGGCGAGCGCGAGAAGCTGGAGCGCTACCGCCGGGAGCTCGAAGCGCTCAGCGGCACGGGTTGACGTGAGGTGAGCGCGGTGGCATGGGTCGCCGGGCTGAGCCCGTGGCCGGTCGACGGATTCGGCCTCGATCGGATGCAGGCCCTGCTCCGCGCGCTCGGTAATCCGCAGGAGGCGTTCCCGGCGGTGCACGTGGTCGGGACGAACGGCAAGTCGACGGCGACCCTGACGATCGAGCAGCTGCTGCTGGCCGACGGCCTCACGACCGGGGCGACGATCTCCCCGCACGTGCGCTCGTTCTCGGAGCGGATCAGGATCGGCGGGCGCGAGGCGGACCTGGAGGAGGCGCTCGGCCGTGTGCGCGCCCCTGCCGAGGAGGTCGGCGCGACCCAGTTCGAAGTGCTCACCGCCGCTGCGCTCGCGGCATTCGCCGAGGCCGGAGTCGACGCCGCCGTCGTCGAGGCCGGCCTCGGCGGCAGGCACGACGCCACCAACGTCCTCCGCTCGCGCGTCGTCCTGCTCACGAACGTGGGGCTCGAGCACACCGACGTGCTCGGCGACACCCTGGAGCAGATCGCACAGGAGAAGCTTGCCGTTGTCCATGATGACAACACGATAGTGGTGCTGCCGGACGACACCTTCGCGGCCCTCGTGCCGGCCGGGCAGATCGTGCTCGGCGGCGCCCGGGAGGCCGCCGAGGCGTTCGTCGGCCACCCGATCGCAGCGCGGCCGGTCGTCGCCCTTCCCGGCAGGCTCGAGCGCCGCGCAGGCGAGGTGCGCGACGGCGCCCACAACCTCGACGGCGTCCGCTGGCTCCTGCAGAGGCTCCCGCCGGCCGACTACACGGTCTGTGCGTCGATCCTCGAGGACAAGGACGTGGACGCCATGCTCGCAGCGCTCGCCGCCGCCGGGAGCAGGTTCGTCGCCACCCGGTCGAGCAACGCCCGCGCGCTCCCCGAGGACGAGCTCGCTCGTCTGGCCGCCCGGCACTTCGCCCGCGCCGAGCCGATTGCAGATCCCTCCACCGCGCTCTCGCGGGCCCACGTGCTCGGCGAGCCCGTGCTCGTCACCGGCTCGCTCTACCTGCTTGCCGACCTCGCCGCCGCCGAGGCCGGGACCGAGCGCGCATGACGCGCATGCGCGAGCGGATCACGGTCGTGGCCTTCGCGCTGCTCGTGCTCGCCACGATCGTCGGTGTCTCGTTCGCCGCCGGGTATATCCTCGGGAAGCTCCTTCTCTGAGCCATTCCTGTGTTCATCGCTGCTGCCGACAACTTCTTCGACTCGAGCACCTGGGCGGTGACCCGGAATCTGTCCCTGTTCCTCGTCGTCGTCTTCTGGCTCGCCACCGCCTACTGGGTCTACAAGGACGCGCGCCGCCGCATCGATGACCCCTGGCTCGTCGCCATGGCGGCCCTCCTCGGCCTCGTGCCGCCGTTCCTCGGCCCCATCATCTATCTCTTCTTCCGACCGCCGGAGTCGCTCGCCGAGCGCCACGAGCGCGAGCTCGAGATCCGCGCCATCGAAGAGCGGCTCGCCGAGCGCGATCTGCGCTGCCCTGTCTGTCGTGGCCAGGTCGACTCGTCGTACCTCGTCTGTCCCGTCTGCACGACGCGGCTGAAGCAGGCGTGCGGCGATTGCGGCGCCCCGCTCGAGCCGATCTGGCAGGCATGTCCGTACTGCGCCACGCCGGTGCCGCCGGCAGCCGTCAGCGGCGAGGAGACCCTGCAGCCGCTGCGCACGCGCCGCAGGTAGGGCCGGGCTGCCCGACGCTCTGGCGCGGCCGGGCGGGTGGCGGCGCAGCGCTCCGGGCGCTGCGACTACCCTTCCCGCGCCATGGCTATCGAAACCACACTCGTCCTCGTCAAGCCGGACGGCGTCTCCCGCGGGCTCTGCGGCGAGATCGTCTCCCGCTTCGAGCGTCGCGGCTACGAGCTGCGCGGCGCCCGTCTGCTGAAGGTCACCCGCGCCCTTGCGCAACAGCATTACGCCGAGCACAAGGGCAAGCCGTTCTTCGGCGAGCTCGTCTCGTTCATCACCTCAGGACCCGTGCTCGCACTCGCCGTTCGCGGCGAGAACGCGATCGCAGGCGTTCGCACGATGATGGGCGCCACCCACCCGGCCGACTCGGCCCCGGGCACGATCCGCGGCGACTTCGCCACGCTCCTATCAGAGAACATCGTGCACGGATCGGACTCCAAGGCGAGCGCCCGGCGCGAGCTCGGCCTCTTCTTCCCCGACGG
>DAIOGR010000186.1:0-4914 GCA_036745155.1 Gaiella sp. | reverse complement strand
GGCTTGATGATAGCGGCTCTCAAAGACGTGCTAGCCTGCTGTGCGTGATTGCAAGAATCGTTCTCATTCTGACCTTGACGGCGACGGTCGGGCTGACGGCGGCCGCCTGCGGAGGCAGCGAGGCGCGCACGAGCGGCATGTCGGTGGTCGCCGGCTTCTATCCCCTCGCGTTTGCCGCGGAGCAAATCGGTGGCGCCCGCGTGGCCGTCCGCAACCTCACACCGGCGGGCGCGGAGCCGCACGACCTCGAGCTGACGGCGGGCGACGTCAAGGCCGTGCAGGACGCCGACCTCGTCCTCTATCTCGGCAACGGGTTCATGCCCGGCCTCGAGCAGGCGGTCGCCGGCCGCGACGGCCCGTCGCTCGACCTGCTCGCGGGGCAGGAGCTCGCCCCGGGCCGGGGCGCGGGTGGGGGGGTCTCGCCCGATCCCCACGTGTGGCTCGACCCGGTGCGCTACGCCCGGATCGTGCGGGCGATCGGCGCCGCCCTCGGGGACGAGGGCAGGGCGGACTCGCTCGCGCAGCGCCTCGAAACCCTCGACACCGAGCTCCGCCGGGGGCTCGCGCGCTGCGTCCGCCGGCAGATCGTCACGAGCCACGCGGCGTTCGCGTATCTGGCGCAGCGCTACGGCCTGGAGCAGGTGCCGCTCGAGGGCCTCTCCCCCGAGGCGGAGCCCTCCGCGCAGGGGATCGAGAAGCTCGTGCGGCTCGTCGAGGGCGCAGGCGCGACGACCGTGTTCCTCGAAACGCTCGTGTCCCCCAAGCTCGCCGAGACCGTGGCACGCGAGGCCGGCGCGAAGACGGCCGTGCTGAACCCGCTCGAAGGGCTGACCGACGACGAGGCGGCCACCGGAGCAGACTACTTCTCGATCATGCGCGACAATCTCGCCGCCCTTCGCGACGCCCTCGGGTGCACGTGAGCCATGCCTGACGCGCCCGCGGTCCAGCTCAGCGACGTCTCATTCGCCTACCGGACGGGCGTACAGGTGCTGGAGGACGTCTCCCTCGAGATCGCGGCGGGGGAGTTCGTCGCGATCGCCGGCCCGAACGGCGGCGGCAAGACGACGCTCCTGCGGCTGATTCTCGGGCTCGAGCGGCCGGCTGCCGGCACCGTGCGCGTCTTCGGCGAGCCGCCGGGAACGGGCCGCCCGGCGCGGCGCATCGGCTACCTGCCCCAGCGCGCCCACCTCGGCGGCGAGGCACCGGCAACCGTGCGCGAGGTCGTCTCCGCGGGCCGGCTCGCGCCGGCCGGGATCTGGGGGCCGCTCCGCCGCAACGACCGCGACGTCGTGCGGCGTGCGATCGACACGGTCGGGCTCGCACACCGTGCGGACGCGCCGCTGCGGACGCTGTCGGGCGGCATGCAGCAGCGCGCCTTTATCGCCAAGGCGCTCGCGTCGGACCCTGCCCTGCTCGTGCTCGACGAGCCGACGACGGGCGTCGACGCCGAATCCCAGGAGTCGCTCGCCGGCCTGCTCGAGCAGCTGCGCACAGAGCTCGGCGTCACGGTCCTCTACGTCTCGCACGAGTTCGGCGCCGTCGAGCACGTCGTCGGGCGGATCGTGCTCGTGCGGGGCGGGATCGTCTACGACGGCCCGCCGAGCGAGCTCCCCGGTATCTGGCACGACCCCTCCCACGTCCATGCTTGAGCTCGAGTTCATGCGCCTGGCGCTCGCGACCGGCGCGATCGTGGGGGTGCTCGCCCCGGCCGTCGGGTTCTTCCTCGTGGAGCGTCGCGCCTCGCTCGTCGGCGACGGCCTCGGCCACGTCGCCTTCGCGGGCGTCGCCGCCGGCTACCTGCTGGGCATCTCGCCCGTCCTGACCGCCCTTGTCGCCGCCGTGCTCGGAGCATTGGCGATCGAATGGCTCCGCACGCGCGGCGGCGCAGCCGGCGACCAGGCACTCGCGCTCGTCTTCTACACCGGCATCGCGGCCGGCGTCGTGCTCGTCTCCAGTGCGGGCGCCCTCAACGTCAACCTCTTCCAGTACCTGTTCGGGTCGATCCTGACCGTCACGCGAACCGACCTGTGGACCGTGCTCGTGCTCGGCGCCGGCGCCCTGGCCGTGATCGCGGCGCTGTACCGAGCGCTCATCGCAGTCGTGCTCGACGAGGAAGGCAGCCGGGTGGCGGGCGTCCCGATCGCGTTCCTCAACGTCGTGATCGCCGTGCTGGCGGCGCTCACGGTCGCCGTCTCGATGCGGATCGTGGGGATCCTGCTGATCGCCGCGCTGATGGTGCTCCCCGTGATCGCGGCGAACCGCGTCGCGTGGAGCCTCGCCTCGACGCTCGGCCTGGCCATGGCGATCGGCCTCGCCTCCGCGCTCGCCGGGCTCACCATCGCCTACTACGCAGACCTGCCGCCCGGCGGCACGATCGTGCTCGTCGCGGCAGGGGCATTCCTGGTCTGCGCCGCCGGAAACGCCCTCTCGCGCCGCATGGGATGATCGTTCCCGTGCCGAACGACCTCGCGCCGACCGTCGTGCTCACCGGGGGCGACCTCCGCCTGGAGGACCTGGTCTCCGTCGCGCGCCGCGGCACACGCGTCGCGCTCCATCCCCTGGCGAGCGAGCGCATGCGCTCTGCGCACGCGATCGCCGAGAGCGCGATCGCCGACGGCACGCCTGCCTACGGCGTCACGACGGGAGTCGGCGTGCGCAAGAGCTTCGCCGTCGAGGCGGCCGGGCACGACCGGCTGCTCGTGCGCCAGCACCTGATCGGCCAGGGCCCGCCCGCGCCGCACGACGTCGTGCGCGCCACCGCGCTACGGCTCGCGAACGCGCTCGCCTCAGGCACGACGCCCGCCCGGCCCGCCCTCGCCGAGCACGTCGTCGCCGCGCTCAACGACGACCGGCTGCCACCCGTGCGGATGCTCGGCTCCGTCGGCCAGGCCGACCTCGCGGCCATGGCGGATCTCGCCGAGGGACTGCTCGGCGGCTTCACGCTCGCGCAGGGAGAGGCAATTGCGCTGATCAACCAGAACGCGTTCGCGACCGCGCTCGCGGCGCTCGCCCTGCACGACGCCCTGGTCTTGCTCGACGCGCTCGACCTGGCCGGCGCGCTCGACTACGAGGCCCTCGCCGCGAACCACGACGCGCTGCATCCGTCGATCGGCGTGGCACGCCCCTCTCCCGGCCTGCAGGCGACGCTCGCCCGGATCGCCGGCCTGCTCGAAGGGAGCACGGCCGGGGCCCGCGCCCTGCAGGACCCCCTCAGCTTCCGCACGCTCGCCCACGTGCACGGAGCGGCGCGGGACGCCCTCGCCTTCGTCCGCAGCCAGGTCGAGCTCGAGCTCAACGCAGCCCAGTCGAACCCGCTCGTGCTCACGGACGAGCGCCGTCTCATCTCGGTCGGGAACTTCGAGGCCCAGGCGCTCGCCACGGCGCTCGACGTCGCGCGCCTCGCGCTCGCGCCCGTGCTGTCCACCGCCGCCGAGCGGTCCGTGAAGCTCCTGCAGGCGCCGCTCACCGGCCTCACCGTCGGGCTCGGAGCACGACACGGACTGGCCGAGAGCGCCCTCAGCGAGCTCGGCATCGCCGTGCAGGCGTTCGCCTCCGAGGCACGGCTGCTCGCGCAACCGGTCTCGCTCGAGCTCGTCTCCACCACACAGGCGGAGGGCATCGAGGATCGCATGACCATGGCCCCCCTCGCGGCCCGGCGTCTCGCCGAGCTGGTCGAGCTGGGCGCGCGGGTCGTCTCCGTCGAGCTGCTCCTCGCCGCCCAGGCGTGTGACCTCCGCGGCCACCGCCTCGGTGTCGGCACCGCGCAGATCCACCGGACCGTCCGCTCGGCCGTCCCCTTCGTCGCCGAGGGAGACGCGCTGCCCGACCTGGAGCCGCTCGTCGACCTGATTCGCTCCGGAGCGCTGGCGCCGTGAGGCGAACCATCGACGTCCACCAGCACCTGCTGCCGCCCGCCTTCCTCGAAGTGCTCCGCCGGCGCACCTCGCCGCCGCGGATCAGCGACGGCCGGCTGGTGCTCACCGAAGGCTCGTTCCCCTTCGATCCGGCCGAGCACCAGCTCGAAACCCGCCTCGCGCTCCTCGACCGCGAAGGCACCGACCTGGCCGTGCTGTCGCTGCAGCCGACGCTCGGGCACGGGCTGCTCCCGGCGGACGAGTGCGCCGAGCTCGTCGCCGCGTGGGAAGAGGGGATCCTCGAGCTCGTGGCAGCCGCCGGCGGCCGCCTCACGGCGCTGGCCGCCGGCCCCACCAGGCCCGGCTTCGCGGGATCATGCATCGGCGCGGACACGCTCGCCGACGTCGATCCGCTCGGGCACGTCGTGGCAGCACTCCGCGAGCACGGCGGCTTCCTGCTCGTCCACCCTTCGGGCGGGGCCGTCCCGGCGGGCATGCCCGGCTGGTGGGGGGCGCTCACCCTCTACACCGCCCAGATGCAGGCCGCCTACCTCGCCTGGCTGGCCGGCGGGCAGGAACGCTGGCCCGACATCCCCATCGTCTTCGCCATCCTCGCCGGCGGCGCACCGTTCCAGCTCGAGCGGCTCGCGTCACGCGGCGTCGACGTCCGCTCCACCCTGCACCGCAACGTCTTCTTCGACACCGCCTCCTACGGACGCCGCGCGCTCGAGCTCTGCATCGAGACGTTCGGCGTCGAGCAGCTCGTGTACGGCAGCGACCTCCCCGTCGTCGACCCGATACCAACGATTCGGGCGATAGAGGGATTCGGCGAATCTGTCGAACGAATGCTGCGACAGGACACACCAACCCGCCTCCTCCCATGACCCGAATCGACATCAAGGACTGGCTCGCCGACCGGCTGGTCGCAGACAGCGACCTCGACCGGCCGGCGCTCGCACGGCTCGCAGCGGACGTCCGCGGCGAAGCAGGCCTCTGGCGCGACCACGTCCGCCTCTCCACCGACGAGCGCCACTACACCCAGCTGTACCGCGACCCCAAC
>DAIOGR010000185.1:2297-4921 GCA_036745155.1 Gaiella sp. | reverse complement strand
GGCCGCATCGCCACGCCCCAGAACACTTCCTCCACCCCGAGCGAGCGCTCGATCCCTCGCACCAGGTCGTGGGGGCCGACGGACACGCCGCCCGAGGTGACGAGCACGTCGGCCGAGAGCGCCCGCTCGATCGCAGCGCGGTGCGAGGCCTCGTCGTCTGCCACCGCGTCGACCCGTTCCACGACGGCACCCGCGGCGGCCAGCGCTGCCTCGAGCATGATCCCGTTCGACTCGAAGATCTCGCCTGGAGCCAGCGCCTCCCCCGGCGAGCGCAGCTCCGTCCCGGTCGCCAGGACGACGACACGCGGCCGCGTGCCGCAGCGAACGTGAGCGACCCCGCAGGCCGCCAGCGCAGCGATTCGGGCCGGCGTCAGCACCACGCCTGCCGCGACCGCCTCCTCACCGGCCCGGATGTCCCCACCGCGCGGCCGCACGTTGTCTCCGACTGCAACAGCCGCCCCAACGTCTATCGTGTTGTCGTGTTCGACAACGTGCTCGATCGGGATCACGGCATCGGCGCCCTCGGGGACGACGCCGCCGGTGGCGATCCCCATGGCCTCGCCGGGCGCGAGCACACGGCCCGCGGGCCGCCCGGCTGCGATGCGCGCGACGACCGGGAGCGTCCCGGGAGCGTCGGCGGCACGCAAGGCGAAGCCGTCCATGGCCGAGCTGGGGAAGGGCGGCAGGTCGACGAGAGCGTTCGCGGACTGGGCGAGGACGCGCCCGGCGGCGTCCGACAGCGAGACAGTCTCTGGGGCGAGCGGCGTCACGTGCGCGAGCACGCGGGAACGGGCGTCGTCCACGCTGATGAGAGAGGTCACGACTCAACGCTACCGTGTCGGATCGCGGTACCCTCGCGGCGTGATCTCCGTCGTCATCCCCGTCTTCGACGAGGAGCTGAGCGTCGAGCTGCTCTACCGGGAGCTCGAGTCCACGCTCGAGCCGCTCGGGCGGCCGTGGGAGGCGGTGTTCGTCGACGACGGCTCGGGCGACGGGACGTTCGGGGCGCTCACGCGACTCCATGCCGGGCACGAGAACGTGCGGGTCGTCCGGCTCAGGCGCAACTTTGGCAAGGCCGCTGCGCTCGACGCAGGCTTCGCCGAGGCGGGCGGCGACCTGATCGTGACGATCGACGGCGATCTGCAGGACGACCCGGCAGAGATTCCGCGCCTGCTCGCGAAGCTCGACGAGGGCTACGACCTCGTATCCGGCTGGAAGACGAAACGGCGCGACCCGATCACCAGGCGTGTGCCGTCGAGGCTCTTCAACGGCGTCGCAGGGCGCGTCTCGGGGCTCAGGCTGCACGACATGAACTGCGGCCTGAAGGCCTACCGGGCCGAGGTCGTGCGCGGGATGCGGCTGTACGGGGAGCTGCACCGCTACATCCCGATCCTCGCGCACTACCGCGGCTACAGGGTCACCGAGGTACCCGTGAACCATCGTCCCCGCGAGCACGGGCGGTCGCGCTACGGCGTCGAGCGCTACGTCCGCGGCTTCCTCGACCTGCTCACCGTCACCTTCATGGGCCGCTACCGGCACCGCCCGCTGCATCTGTTCGGCGGCGTCGGCCTGCTCACGAGCGTCGTCGGTGTCGCCATCCTCGTGTATCTGACGGCGCTCAAGCTGGCCGGGCAGGCGATCGGGCACCGGCCGCTCCTGACGCTCGGCGTCCTTCTGGTCGTCGTCGGCATCCAGTTCCTCTCGCTCGGCCTCCTCTCCGAGCTGATCACGAGTCAGCACGAGGAACGGGTGTCCGGCGCCGAGCGCAGTGAGCGTCTCGTCGACGAGGTGCTGCGCTAACGCTCCCTCCCCGGGATCGATGGCGGAGCGGGCCGGCACGTCGATGCGCGTCCTCTATTTCGGGACCTACGATCGCGCCTACCCGCGCAACGCGCAGGTGATCTCCTGCCTGCGGGGAGTGGGCGTCGAGGTGCTCGAGCGGCACCGGCCGGTGTGGGAGCAGCGCCACAACTGGTCGGTCGGCCTGCGACAGCTCGCACGGCTCGCCGAGGCCGAGCGGATCCTGCGCAAGGGTTCGGGCGGCGGCGTCGACGCGTTGATCGTGGGCTACCCCGGGCATTTCGACCTTCCCGCCGCGAAGCGCGTCGCCCACGGCAAGCCCATCGTCTTCAACCCGCTCGTATCCCTCCACGACACCTTCGTGGGCGACCGGGGCCGTTTCCGGCGTGGCGGCCCCGCCGCAGGCGTGCTGCAACTCGTCGACCGTCGCGCCTTCCGGCGAGCCGACCTCGTCGTGGCCGACACCCAGGAGCACGCGCGGTTCTTCCGGGACGAGTTCGGTCTCGCGGCCGACCGCGTGCGAGTCTGCCTCGTCGGCGCCGAGGACCGGCTCTTCCGCCCGGGCTGGCAGCCTCGCGCCCCGTTCCACGCGTTGTTCGTCGGCAAGCTGATCCCCTTGCATGGGCTCGAGACGATTCTCGCGGCCGCCGCTCTGCTACCGGGGGTGGAATTCCGGATCGTCGGCAGCGGTCAGCTCGAGCCTCTGTTGGGCATGCGACCCGCGAACGTCTCCTGGGTGCCGTGGGTGGAGTACGAGCACCTGCCCGCCGAGCTGCAGCGGGCGGGCTGCGCACTCGGCGTCTTCGGGACCGGCGAGAAGACGG
>DAIOGR010000185.1:0-2197 GCA_036745155.1 Gaiella sp. | reverse complement strand
AGCGAGGCGGTGCTCGGAGAGCAGTGGCGGTCGCTGCTCGAGCACGTCACGGCGAGGCAGTGAGTTGATCCCGCCTCGCGCCTTGCTGTGGCTCGCGATCACGTCCTTCGCAGCCGGCTTCGGCGCGCTTGCGACCCTCCAGCACAGAGCCTTCGAGACGGGCCGCTTCGACCTCGGCAATCTCACCCAGGCCGTGTGGTCGACCGCGCACGGTGACTTCCTGCAGGTCACGAGCCTGCAGGGAACGCAGATCTCGCGGCTCGGTGCCCACTTCGACCCGGCCGTCGCCGCCCTCGCGCCGCTCTGGTGGCTGTGGCCCGACCCTTCCCTCCTGCTCGTGGCACAGGCGGCCGCGGTGGCCCTCGGCGCACTGCCCGTCTTCCTCCTCGCGCGCAAGCACCTCGGCAGCGAGTGGGCCGGGCTCGGCTTCGCCCTCGTGTACCTGCTCTACCCGCCGACCCAGTGGCTGGTGCTCGACGACTTCCATCCGGTGGCGTTCGCGACCCCGCTCCTGCTGGCAGCGATCTGGTTCCTCGACGAGGAGCGGCTCGTCGCCTTCGCGGTGGTCGCGGGGCTTGCCTGCCTGACCAAGGAGCAGGTCGGCCTGACGGTCGCCGTGCTCGGGATCTGGACCGCCGTGAGACACGGCCGCCGGCAGGCGGGCGCCGTGATCGCGGCGGCCGGCGCCGCCGTGGCGCTGGTCGCAGTTGCCTTTGTGGTGCCGCGGTATGCGCCGGGTGGAGGATCGCCGTTCGCACACCGGTACGACGCCGTCGGCGGCTCGCCCGGCGGCATCGTCAGGACCGCCGTGACGCACCCGTTGCGCCTGCTCGAGGCCGCGTTCCAGAGCCGGGATCTCGCCTACCTCCGCGAGCTGCTGTTGCCGCTGGCCGGCGTGTTCCTCCTGGCGCCCCTGCTCGCGCTCAGCGCCCTGCCCGAGCTCGCGCTCAACACCCTCTCGAGCACGCGCACGCAGACATCGATCCACTTCCACTACACCGCCGCGGCCATCCCGGGGCTTGTCGCTGCAAGCGTCCTCGGCACCGCGCTCCTGCGAAGGCTGCAGCCCGCCGCCGCCGCGCCCGTCGTACGCGTTCTGGTCGTCGGCGCCGTCGTGTCAGGCGTTCTCCTCGGGCCGATCCCCGCCTGGCGGCACGTGCCGTTCGGCGAGACCATCGCCGCGCGCGACCATCTCGCTGACGACCACGATCGAGTCGCTGTGCGGGCGTTGCGGCTGATCCCGGCCCAGGCGCCGGTGAGCGCCACGAACACCCTGGGTGCGCATCTCTCCGAGCGGTCGCGCATCTTCAGCTTCCCCGTCCTCGCCGAGGCGCGCTGGGTCGCGGTGGACACGCACCGCCCGAGCTACCGCGACGAAGCCGTCGCGCCCGAGAAGTTCTCGCGCGCGCTCGCGCGCCTTCTGGCCGATCGGTCGTGGAAGGTCGTGTTCGACGAGGATGGAGTGCTCGTGCTGCGTCGCGGATGACGCCCGCACGGGGCCTTACAACGGGATCGTCTGCGGCAGGAGGTACCCCGTGAGCACGAGTGTGGCGAGCTTCGCCGCGTCGTCGTCGTCGCCGGCTGCGAGCGGGACGGCCCACCCGAGGTACCAGACCGCGAGGTAAGGCGTGGTGACGAGCACGAGGCAGGCCGCGAGACCGAGGCGGGCCCGCCCGCGCCGCGCCTCCCGCAGGAGCCAGGCTACGCCTGCGAGCAAGGCGGCGCCTGCGCACGCGAGAGCGGCTGCATGAGGAACGCCGAACTGCTCCAGGCGATGGGGGATCGCGAAGCTCGTCTCGAGACCGGCATTGCCGGCCAGCGGCACGATTGCCCGCGGCCAGTGCAGCCCGTAGCGCCACGTGGCGAGCGCGACGACGAAGGACGCGGTGAGCGCGAACCCGGCGTGCGCCGTCCTGCGGCCGGTCGCGCGGGCCTCCAGCGCGCGCAGCCCCAGGAAAAGGAGCGGCACCCACTTCACGAGCACGGCCAGCGCCCAGACCGCCCCCGCCGCCTGGAGACGGCGCGACGCGGACAGCGCCAGAGCAGCCATCAGCAGGGCTCCGAGCAACGCGTCGTTGTGACCCCCGCCGGCGAGGTGGACCGCCAGGACGGGATTCCAGCCCACGAAGGCGACCGCGAGGGAGCGGCGGCGGGAGAGGCGCCCCGCCAGCACCGCCGCCGCCAGCACCGACAGGCC